>NZ_JBSFZS010000264.1:0-5243 GCF_053600395.1 Streptomyces sp. NPDC005070
CCTTGGCCTCGTCGCTCACCGTGTTGTCGTACGAGACCACGCGCTCGAAGTCGACGAAGAGGTGATCGGTGGCGGCGGTGGAGGCCACCTTCCAGACAGGACCGCCCCCGCACTGGCCCGCCTGCGCCGCCCGCAGATCGGCTTCAACTACCTCGGCAAGGCCTCCGGCGCGGACATCCCCGAGGAACTGCGCGGCCTTGGCTGGGCACCCGACACCACCCACCGCGACCTGATCGCCGCACCGGACGCGGACATGCCGGTCCTGTCCGCGCTGGAGATCAACGCGGTGGCCACCGACACCGGCGACGGCGACGAACTGAGCGCCTACTTCGGCTTCCCCACCGGCGTCCTGTCCCGCGAGGACGTCACCGAACTGGCCGCCCTGTGGATCCAGGCCCTGACCGCGCTGGCCCGCCACGCCACCGGTCCCGAAGCCGGCGGACTCACCCCCAGCGACGCACCCCTGGTCACCGTGGGCCAGGCGGAGATCGACGCCTGGGAGGCCCGCTTCGGCAAGCTCGCCACCCTCTGGCCCACGACCCCCGCCCAGTCCGGGATCCTCTTCCAGGCCAGACTCGCCGGCGCCTCCTTCGACCCCTACCACATCCAGCTCGTGTTCCACCTGTCCGGCCGGGTCGACCCCGAACGGATGCACCGCGCCGGACAGGCACTCCTGGACCGCCACCCCGTCCTGCGCGCCGCGTTCCTCGACCGCGCCGACGGCGACCTCGTCCAGGTGATCCCCCGGTCGGTGACGCTGCCCTGGCAGCACCTCGACCTGAGGGCCCTGGACGAGAGCGAACGCGAGGCGAGGTTCGAGGAGTTCCTCACCCACGACCAGAAGACCTACTTCGACGCCGGCACCCCGCCGCTGCTGCGCCTGGCGCTCGCCGTCCTGGACCCCGAGCGGCCCGAACTCGTCCTGACCGCCCACCACGCCCTCTACGACGGCTGGTCCACCCCGCTGCTGATGCAGGACCTGCTCCTGCTGTACGCCGCCGACGGCGACGCCTGCGCACTGCCCGCCCCCCGCGACTACGGCGCCTTCCTGTCCTGGCTCACCCGCCAGGACCCCGAGGAGGCGGCACGGGCGTGGGCGGCCGAACTCGAGGGGATCGACGAGCCGGCCCTGCTCGCCCCCGACTCCGCGGACACCGACGACGGCGTCCGCGACCAGGTCGAGGTCGCGCTGCCGGCCGAGGAGGCCCACGAACTCGTGCGCCGCGCCTCCGCGCTGGGCATCACCGTCAACACCCTGGTGCAGGGCGCCTGGGCCCTGCTGCTCGGCCAGCTCACCGGCCGCCAGGACGTCGTGTTCGGCGCGACCGTCTCCGGGCGCCCGCCCGCGGTCACGGACGTGGAGTCGATGGTCGGCATGTTCATCAACACCCTTCCCGTACGCGTCACCCACGCACCCGGCGACAGCGTCGGCGAGGTCCTGCACACGCTGCAGCGCCGCCAGGCCGCCCTGGCCGAGCACCACCACCACGGGCTCGCCGAGATCCAGAAGTCGGCCGGGGTGCGGTCCCTGTTCGACACCCTGGTCGTCTTCGAGTCCTACCCGGTCGACCGGGAGGGCCTGGAGGACGCCAGCGACGCCGCGGACGGCATCACCTTCACCGGCCTGCGCCCCTTCGCCGGCAACCACTACGCGCTGTGCCTGACGGCGGCGGCCGACCCCCATCTGCAGCTCGTCATCCAGTACGCGCCGGGCGTCTTCGACCGGGACACCGTCCAGACGTACGCGGCCCGCCTGGTGCGCTTCCTGCGCCGGCTCGCGGCCGACCCCGCGCTGAAGGTGGCGCAGATCGACGCGCTCGAAGAGGGCGAACGCGAGCGGATGCTGGCCCGCTTCGACGAGGACGCCGCCCGGGCCCGCCACGTCACGCTCACCGAACTGGTCCAGGCGCAGGTGGCCCGGATCCCGGACACCGTCGCCGTGGTCGCCCAGGGCCGGTCGCTGACGTACGCCGAACTGGACGCCCGCGCCGAGGCCCTCGCCACCGAGCTGGCCCGGCACGGCGTGGGCCCGGAGACCGTGGTCGGCGTGGTCCTGCCGCGCACCGTGAACATGGTCGTGGCGCTGCTGGGCGTGCTCAAGGCGGGCGGCGCCTATCTGCCCGTCGACCCCGCCTACGCCGCCGCGCGCCTCCCGCACGTTCTGCCCACCGCCCGGCCCCACCTGGTCCTGACCGATGCCGGCACCCGCCCCCTCGTCCCCGCCACCGACATCCCCGTCCTCCTCCTCGACGACATCGACCTCCAGGCCCCGCCCGCCCCGCGGGACCCGGCGCGGCCGCAGGCCGGCCCGGACAGCCTCGCCTACGTCATCTACACCTCCGGCTCCACCGGCGTGCCCAAGGGCGTGGGCGTCACCCAGAGCACCGTCGTGAACGCCGTGGACACCCTGGTCGCGCAGGCCGGCGCCGAGTCCGGACGGCGCATCCTGGTCGCCGCCTCTTTCGGCTTCGACGTCGCCACCTTCGAGACGTTCGCCGCCCTCACCACCGGCGGCACCGCCGAGATCGTCCGCGACGTGCTGGAGCTGGCCGAACGCGACGCCTGGGACGTCGACGTCATCTGCTCGGTGCCCTCGGCCTTCGCCGAGCTCGTCGACCAGCTCGCCGACCGCATCGACCCCACGGCCCTGAACATCTCCGGGGAGGTGCTGACCCCGCACCTCGCCGAGCGGGTGCGCACCCGCTGGCCCAAGGCCCGCGTCATCAACAGCTACGGCCCCAGCGAGACGTTCTACGCCACCGGCTTCCTCCTCGACGCCGACGAGCCCTACCCCACGGGCGTGCCCATCGGCCGGCCCTTCCCCGGCGTGCGGGCCTACATCCTCAGCCCCGGCCTGGGCCTGCTGCCCCCCGGCACCCCGGGCGAGCTCTACCTGGCCGGGGCCGGCCGCGGCTACCACCGCCAGCCGGCCCTGACCGCCGACCGGTTCGTCCCCGACCCCTACGGACCCGCCGGCTCGCGCATGTACCGCACCGGCGACCTGGCCCGCTTCACCGCCGACGGACAGCTCCAGCACCTGGGCCGCATCGACACCCAGGTCAAGATCCGCGGCTACCGCGTGGAACCCGCCGAGGTCGAGGCCGCGCTGACCACCCATCCGGACATCGCGCAGGCCGCCGTCGTCACCCAGCGGCCCGGCGACACCACCCCCTACCTGGCCGCCTACCTCGTCCCCGCCGACGGCGCGAGCCTGCCGGACGCGGCGGGGATCCAGGAACACCTGGCCGACCGGCTGCCCGAGTACATGGTGCCCGCCGCCTACGTACCGCTGGAGCGGCTGCCGCTCTCACCCAACGGCAAGCTCGACCTCAAGGCCCTGCCCGCACCCGACCTCACCTCCGCCACCCCCTTCCGGGCGCCCGCCACCCCCCGCGAACAGGCGCTGGCCCGCCTGTTCGCCGAGGTCCTCGGCGTGGAGAAGGTCGGAGCCGACGACGGCTTCTTCGAACTCGGCGGGCACTCCCTGCTCGCCACCCGGCTGATCACCCGGGCCCGCGCCGAGATCGGGATGGAGATACCCATCCGCAAGATCTTCGACCTGCCGACGGTCGCGGCGCTCGCCGCCTGGTCGGAGGAATCGGCTGTCCCCCTTCGCCCAGCTCTCCGCAGGATGATCCCAGAGGAGCAGAACTCGTGATTCCGCTTTCGTTCGCGCAGCGCCGCATGTGGCTCACACACCAGCTCGAGGGCGGGGCGGAGACCTACAACATCTCCCCGGCCTTCCGGCTCAAGGGGCCGCTGGACCAGGCCGCCCTCACCGCCGCGATCGGCGACGTGGCCGCCCGGCACGAGACGCTGCGCACCACCTATGTGCTGGACGACAACGACGAGCCCCACCAGCGGATCCTGCCCGCCGCGCAGGCCCCCGTCCAGGTGCCCCTCGTCGAGGTGGCGCCCACGGGACTGGACGAGGCGATCGACGGGTTCATCGCGCACCGCTTCGACCTGATGGCCGACATCCCCTTCCAGGCACGCCTGTTCCGCTGCTCGCCCGAGGAACACGTCCTGGTCCTGCTCATCCACCACATCGCCTCCGACGGCGTCTCCGGCGGCCCCCTGGCCCGCGACCTGACCACCGCCTACACCGCACGCCTGGCCGGCCGGGCACCCGTCTACGAGCCGCTCGCCGTGACCTACAAGGACTATGCGCTGTGGCAGCGCGAACTCCTCGGCGACGTCGCCGACCCCGGCTCGCTGGCCGCGGCGCAGGCAACCTACTGGCGCAAGGAACTGACCGGCATCCCGCAGCCGCTCAGCCTGCCGCTGGACCGTCCCCGGCCCGCCACCCGCGACTCCAAGGGCGACTCCCTGCCCCTCGCGGTGCGCCCCGAGACGGCCGCCGCCCTGCAGCGCCTCGCCGACGAGCGCGGCATGACCATGTCCATGGTCGTGCAGGCCGCCCTCGGGGTCCTGCTGGGCAAGCTCAGCGGCGGCGAGGACGTCACCATCGGCAACCCGATCGCCGGACGCACCGACGAGGGCCTGGCCGATCTGGTCGGCCTGTTCGTCAACACCCAGGTCCTGCGCGTCGACCTCTCCGGCAACCCCTCCTTCACCGACCTGCTCCCGCAGGTCCGCGACAAGGCGCTGGCCGCCTACGAGCACCAGGACGTGCCCTTCGAGACCCTGGTCGAACTGATCAACCCCGAGCGCTCCACCGCCTACCAGCCCCTGTTCCAGGTCATGTTCGCCTGGCAGAGCTTCGAGAAGGCCGACTTCGAACTGCCCGGACTCAAGGTCGAGTTCGAGCAGTACCTCACCAACACCTCACTGGCCGACCTGTTCTTCAGCCTCGCCCACGACACCACCGGCGCACTGCGCGGCGACCTCATGTACGCCACCCAGCTCTTCGACCGCGACACCGCGGAAGCCCTCGCCGACCGGTTCGTACGCGTCCTGGAACAGGTCGCCGCAGCCCCCAGGGCCCCGCTCAGCTCCATCGACGTGCTCGGCGAGGACGAACACGACCGCCTGGTACGGCAGATCAACGACACCGCCCGCCCGGTCGCCGCGACCACCCTGCCCGACGCCTTCGAGGCACAGGTTGCCCGCACCCCCGATGCGGTCGCGGTCATCGGCGAGCACGAGAGCCTCACCTACGCCGAGTTCAACGCCCGCGCCAACCGTCTCGCGCACTGGCTCATCGAACAGGGCGCCGGCCCCGAACAGCTCGTCGCCGTCAGGATCCCCCGCTCGGTGGACCTGCTGGTCGCCGTGTACGG
>NZ_JBSFZS010000265.1:0-5224 GCF_053600395.1 Streptomyces sp. NPDC005070
GCCGCCCTCGCCGTCCCCGGAACGGGACTGGCCACGGCCCTCGCCCTGGCCGGCGACAACCATGGCGGCTGGGCCGGCGGCGGCCGCGCCGGGGGACAGCTTGGAGTAGCCGCGGCTGCTCGGCCGGGGCAGCTCACTGCTCGTGCCGGGGTTGGACGTCGACTTCAGCTCCAGGGGATTGATGATGCGCCGGCGCACCTCGTCCTCGTACGGCCTGCCCGCCACCTTCTGGACGATCAACGCCGCCAGCAGGTCGTTGGTGTGGGAGAACGCGTGCCGGGCGCCGGGCTGGAACAACGGCGCGTGGGAGAAGGCCACCTGCAGGCGCTGCTGGGCCGTCAGGGTGTCGTAGCGGTGCGCCAGGAAGCTGTCGCCCATGGTGTACGTCTGGTAATACGACACGTCGGCGAGGTAGTCGAACAGGCCGCTGGTGTGGTTCAGCAACTGACGGACGGTGATCGCACCGCCGTCGTTGCCGTTGCCGCCGACCACACCGGGCAGATAGCGCTCCACCGGGTCGTCGAGGCTGAGCTTCCTCTCCGCCTCCATCTGGAGCAGGACCGTCGCCACGAACGTGTCGGTGATGCTGCCGGTGCGGAAGCGGTCGCTCTTGCCGCGCGGCGCGCCCGTCGCCCGGTTGCCGACGCCCACCGCGCTCTTCCAGACGCCGGCGGCGTCCCGCGCCTCGGCGCTCACGCCGGGGACACCGGCCGCGACGGCCGCCTCGATCGCCGCCTGCGTGTTCTGGTGGCCGGCCGCCCCCGCGGCCGTGTCACCCGATGCCAGGGCGGGACCCGTGAGGACGGTGGCCGTCAGCGCCACCGCCGCCAGACCGACCACGCCGGCTCTTGGCCTGTTCCGCATCGTCATCGTCTCTTCCCCGTCTCTTCGTCGTGTCCGCACGTTGGCTGGATCCGTACAGGTGCGGTTCGTGGCGGCACCGTAGGTCACCTGGCTCGCGGCCAGCTCGTGCGGCAACGCCGCGGCCGAAAAGGCGCAGGTACGGTGCCCTCCCGGCGTTCGCCGCCCCGCCCGCGAGAGGCCGGAATTGGTCGTTCTACCGGCGGGGGAGGGGAGTCGGGATGTGCGCCGGGTGTGGCCCGTCGTCGCGGTGGCGGTCACCGGCGCCCTGTCCGGTCGCGGGCCGCACGCCGTCCGCACGGGCGCACCCGCACGGGGGCAACGCGGGCGCACGCGGACGGGGGGCAGTGCGGGCGCACGCGGACGGGGCAGCGCGGGTGTGTGCGGGACGGGGCAGCGCGGGCGCACGCGGCAGAGGGCCGGTGCGGGTGTGTGCGGACGGGGGGTCAGCGCGGGGGAGAGGGAAGGGACCGGGCCCGGGCCGCGTCCAGCGCCGCGGTCGCGTCCCGTGCCATCTGCCGCAGCAGGGGAGCGGGATCGTCCTGGAAATAGAAGTGACCGCCCTCGAAGACCCGCAGGCCCAGGAAGCGCTCGGCGTGCCCGGCCCAGCCGGCCATCCGCCGCGGTGAGGCGGAGCGGTCCTCGGCGCCCGCGTAGGCGGACAGCGCCACGGGCAGGGGAGGGGCGCCGGGAGCGGGGCGCCAGTTGTCCACCAGACGCAGGTCGGCCCGGATGACCGGGTCGAACAGGGCCCACAGGCCGGGGTCGTCGAAGACGGCGCCGGGGGTGCCGCCGAGCAGCTTCAGCCGCGTGCGCAGCTCGGCGTCGTCCAGCTCGTGCAACCCGGCCCGCTGCCCCGCCGGTTGAGGCGCGGGGCGTGCGGAGACACCGACCCACACCGGCGGGGGCAGGCCCCGATCCACGGCCCGCCGGGTGATCTCGTACGCCACGAGGGCGCCCATGCTGTGCCCGAACAGGGCGTAGGGGACCCCCGGTTCCGGCGCGATGCCGCGCAGCAGGAAGTCGGCCAGCCGGCCGGCGTCGTCGATCTGCGGCACATCGAGAAGGAGTCCGTGGCCCGGGGCGTCGAGCGGCCGTACGTCCCAGGTGTCCGGCAGCCCGGCCGCCCAGTGGCGGTAGAGCACATGCGAGCCGCCCGCGTGGTGCAGGACGAACAGGCGCAGGGCGCATCGGGTGCTGTCCATCGCTCCCCCCCGGATCGGGCCGCACGACTAACGCGGCCGGGCCGGAAGGACGCGGCACCGCGGGGACTCCGCCGCTGGTCAGGCGGCCCTCGAGCGGGACTCAGGTGTGCCCGGCGGTCCGCGGGCGCGGCATCGTGGCACAGGAAACCGGCCCGGTACAGGGGATCACCGCGGTGCGTAGGTGCGGGCGCACGCCGGGGGGCCGGCGGGGCCGCCGACCTTGTAGCGCCGACGGCGCGCTCCCTACGGTTTCGAGGCATCGCCGGGGCCGCCACCGGCGCCGGCTGTCCTGTCGACCGGACAGCGCGGGTGTCCCGTCGACCGGACGGACACCGGCCGGCGGACCCGCGCCCGGTGCCCCGCGCACCCGGCCGGGCGAATGCGCGAATCCCGAGTCCCCCTGACCGACAAGGACGGTGCCCAGTTGAGCACGAACCCCTTCGATGACGCGGACGGCCGCTTCTACGTGGTCGTCAACGACGAGGAGCAGCACTCCCTGTGGCCGGTGTTCGCCGAGGTGCCCGCGGGCTGGCGTGTGGTCTTCGGTGAGGCGGCCAAGGCCGAGTGCCTGGAGTACGTCGAGCAGAACTGGACCGACCTGCGGCCCAAGAGCCTGCAGGAGGCCATGGCGGCGGACTGAACGCCGCCCCTCCCGCGGACCCGACCGGGACGACGCCGTCGTCCACCCCGGCCGGTCCGCGCCCAGGAAGACACTTCGAGTGGGGAGTTGAAGGCTGTGACGGGGGCTGTGAGAACCGCGGGCAGGCCCGGACCGGGGCCCGTGGACGCCGGCCGTGCGCCGGCGCAGGGCGACGTGGTCCTGTCCTTCGTGGGATCGCAGGCCACGGTGCAGAAGTCGGGGATGGTCCTGCCTCCCAACCTGCCGGAGCGGTCCTGGGAGCGGATCGGCGCCAACCTGCGCGAGCTGGTGAACTCCTCCGCGTGGTGGCTCGCCGACTGGCTGCTCTACGGTGAGGCCACCTACGGGTGGCGGCGCTACAAGGAGGCGATCGAGCGCACCGGGCTCGACTACCAGACCCTGCGCAACTACGCGTGGGTGGCCCGCCGCTTCGAGCACCACCGCAGGCGCGACAGCCTCAGCTTCGCCCACCACGCCGAGGTCACCCGCCTCTCGCCGCCGGAGCAGGACTACTGGCTGCGCCGGGCCGAACAGCAGAAGTGGTCGCGCAACGAACTGCGCAGGGCGGTCCGCGCCGGCCTGGCCGCGCAGAGCGACGAGACCGGCACCTGCCCGGACACCGGCACCGCGAAGCGGGAAGCGCACCTGCCAAGGCCGGCCGAGCCCGCCGTCACCGAACGGCGGCAGGCCGCCACCGGGCAGCGGCGGCAGGTCACCACGCTCACCATCGAGCTGTCCGCCGACCAGTTGGAGCACTACTCCCGGGCGGCCGCCGAGCACGGCCTGCCCGTCGGCCAGTGGGTCACCCGGATGCTCGACACCACCGACCGGCACACCACCGACCCGCACACCGCCGACCGCCCCACCCCGGGCCGGCCCGCCACCGGCCGGCGCACCGCCTGAACCGGCAGCGCCCACCACCGGCACCGCACCACCCACGGCGCACCACCCGCACTGCACCACCCGCACTGCACCCCCGCACCGCACCGCCCACGGCGCACCACCCACCGGCGCACCGCCCGGACGCGTACCGCGTGGTGGGCCGGCGGCCCGTCCCACCGGACACCCCTCATATCGGAGTCAGTTGATGATCCTTCAGGGAAAGCGGGTCGCCCTGCCCTCGGCGCCCGTCGTCCACCAGCAGTTCGAGGCACACGCGCAGGCCACCCCCGACGCCGTCGCCGTCGTCCGGGCCGGCCGGCAGGTCACGTACGCCGAACTCGACGCGAGGGCCAACCGGTTCGCGCACTTCCTCGCCGCGCGCGGACACGGCCGGGGCGCGAAGGTGGGCCTCTGCCTCGACTACTCCATCGACCTGCTCGTCGCCCTCCTCGGCACCCTGAAGGCGGGCGCGGCCTACGTGCCCTTCGACCCGGCCTACCCGGCCGCCAGGCTCCAGCTCCTGCTGGGCCAGGTCCCCGATCTCGCCCTGATCGTGGCCTCCCCGGCCACGGCCGCCATGGTCGAGACGGCGGCCGTCGACGTCGTCGACCTCGACGAACTCGGCGAGCACCTGGCGACCCTGCCGGCCACCTCGCCCGGCATCCCCGTCACCGGCGACGACCTCTGCTACGCCGTCTTCACCTCCGGCTCGACCGGCACACCGAAACTGACCGCGGTGCGCCACGAGGGCTGGTTCAACCTGATGAACTGGCTCAGGCTCGAATACGGCCTGCACAGCGGCTCGAACAACCTCGTCGTCAGCGCCTTCGGCTTCGACCTCTCCCAACGCGCCCTGATGACACCGCTGTTCTGCGGCGCCACCCAACACCTGCTGGCCAGCCGCAACTTCGACGCCATGCTCGCCTACCGCACCCTGCGCGAGCACGACATCCGCGTCGTGCACTGCGCCTCCAGCACCCTGTACGTGCTGATCGACTGGGAGAAGGCGCGCGGCGGCGACGCCCTCACCCGCCTGGACTACGTGCTCTTCGGCGGGGAGGCGCTCAAGCCCGAGCGGCTCACCGACTGGATGCGCCGCGAGGGCAACACCTGCACCCTGCTGCACCAGTACGGCGTGGCCGAGTGCACCGACGTGGCCACGTCCTTCGACCTCGCCGGATACCGGGCCGGCGAGCACGACATCGCCCCGGTCGGCCGGCCGGCGTACAACACCGACATCCACCTCCTCGACGAGCAACTGCGCGGTGTCGGGGCGGGACAGGACGGCGAGATCTGCATCGCCGGGGCCGGTGTCGGCGCCGGCTACCTGGGCGCCTCCGGCCCCGAGAACGCCAAGTTCACGACCGTCGAGGTCGACGGCACACCGGTCAGGCTCTACCGCACCGGCGACCGGGGCCGGGTGACCGGGGCCGGTGACCTCGTCGTCGCCGGGCGGATGGACGCCCAGGTGAAGGTGCGCGGCATGCGCATCGACCCCACCGACATCGAGCGCGCGCTCGGCAGGCTGGCCGAGGTGCGGGACCAGGAACACGGCCGCGACGACCACGAGCATGCCGATCGCGGCCAGCGCCATCGGCACGCTGTACCAGAGCAGCAGGCCCAGGTTCATCGCGCC
>NZ_JBSFZS010000266.1:0-5198 GCF_053600395.1 Streptomyces sp. NPDC005070
GGTGGCGGTGATGTACCTGGGCCGGATCGTCGAGGTGGGTCCTCACGGCCGTCGGACCCTATCTGGGCCGGACCGACGAGGAGGCGGAGCGGATCCGCGACGCGCGGCTGAGCCTGCTCGCCGGCGGCGGGCCGGCCGAGCTCGACGGATTCGCCCGCCTCGCCGACCGCGACACGGACGGATCGGAGAGCCACTGGCACGACGAGGTCTGGCGTCGGCGTGGTGAAGCCGGCACCGACACCGACATCGAGACCGCCGACAGGATGAGCACGTACCTCGACTACCGGATCAGGCGCCAAGGGCTGTACTTCGAACTCGCCTCCGAGAAGTGCGGGCGCACGGAGAGCGCCCTCGGCAGGGTCGCCAAGGGCACCGTCCTGGCCGCTGTCGCCATCGCTCTCTCGTACGCCGCGCTGCTCGTGTCGAGCCGCGGTGGGAACGAGCCCCCGGTGGCCGCCCTCGTCATCGCGCTGCTGGCCGCGGGCCTCCCGCCCGTGTGCAACACCGTGCTGGCCGTGCAGAACCTGCTCGCCTCACAGCGGCTGGCCGTCTCCTACCAGGAGACCCGCCAGGAACTGCTGGGGCACGAGAACACGCTCCGCAAGCTGCTCGTCGAGCCCGCCGGCCCGGAAGTCGCCGTATCCTTCCGGGCCTTGGCCGTCCGGGTCGAGTCGACGCTCACGGAGGAGCTCCGCCGTTGGCGGATCATCGTCGCGAAACCGGAGTTCGACGCAGGTTTGTGAGAATTTCCTCCATGGCGGCTGATGATGGATCACAATCGGCGTCGTGGGGGACGTGTTCATCAGCCATAGCGCCCGGGGCGACGCGTTCGCCATGGCTGTCCTCAAGAGGATCGAAGCACAGCTCAGACAGAGGAACCACACTCCGCTGGTCGACCAGTCGGACATCCGGCCCGGCGACGAGTGGCTCCCCGAGATCGTCCACTGGCTGGCGAGCTGCGAAGCGGCAGTCGTTCTGCTCAACAAGGAGGCGCTGAAGTCCTCCTGGGTGCAGCGCGAGGTCAACATCCTGATGTGGCGCAGGGCACTGGGTGCGCGTCTGCTCGTGGTGCCCGTCCTCCTGGACGGACTCACGACCAAGGCTGTCAAGATCGCCGGGCTGGAGGAGCTCCGGCCGATCCAGTTCGCACGCACCGCGCGTGGCGAACAGCCGGATGCCTGCAACCTCTCCGACCAGGTACTGAAGCGGTTCGTCGACCTTCCCGAGGCGGCGACGGGCGACGACCCGATGAGTACCTGGCTCAAACGGCTGGGCCTCTATCTCGCCGAGGCCCAGCAGAAGTCCAGCCTCCTGGTCGACGCCGCGAGAGCGCTCAAGGTCGAGAGCGCCTACCTGGCCGATGTCACCGCTCAGCACGGCGGCTGTCTGTTTCTTGCCCACCAGTTCCTGGTGGCCCCGCCCGACCGGATGGAGGCGGCCCTCGACGCTCTGGCCCCCTCGCTCCCCGACCACACCATCCGTCGGCTGACCGCGGCGCTGGCACCCACCTGGGTCGACGAACAGGCAGCCCGCGGCGTGCTCCCCGAGCCGGACAGACGCCCCCGCGGGATGACAGTCCTCCTCAACGCCCGGGCGATCAGCACGGCCGAGCAGTACATACGACGCGCGACCTGCGCCGCCACCCAAGGCTTCGAGATGAAGTCGATCGGGAGTCTGCCCACGGGCGAGGACCGGGTCGGGGAGCGGTTCCGCACCTGGGAGAACGCGGTGTGGCGGGAGTTCTTCGAGGCCGACTCCGAGGAGGACCGGGTGCTGCCCCACGATCTCGATGAGCGCACCCACTACCTCGTCATCGACGAACGCTGCGCACCCGACGCCGAGTTCGCGCAGGCCGTGAAGCTTCTGCACGAAGCCTTCTCCTGGCTCATCGTCCTGGTGACCACCGGAACGCCGGAGCCGGACGACCGGGCTCTGGCGGTCTTCGAGAACGCGGTGCTCCTGCAGCCGCTGCTCACCGCGCAGGACGAACAGACCGCGAGGCTCCGCAACAAGCGCCTCAGCAAACTGCACGAGCAACTCGCCGGCGCATACTCATAGGAGTTCTTGTGACCGATCTCGTCTCGTACGGTCCCGACTCCAGGGACGGCCGGGTCTACGACATGCCCGAGGGCCTCGAGCTGGCCATCGAGGTGGCGCTGGCCACCGACCGGCCCCTGCTGCTCAGCGGGGACCCGGGATCCGGCAAGTCGTCCCTGGCCCCGTTCTACGCCCGCGACAAAGGCCTGCGCTACTACGAGCACGTGGTCACGTCCCGGACCCAGGCCACCGACCTCTTGTGGACGTTCGACAGTGTGCGCAGGCTGTCCGACGCACAGACGCACCGCGGCGTGCTGAACGACGGCGACTACATCCAGCCCGGTGTCCTGTGGTGGTCGTTCGCCCCCGAGTCGGCCCACACCCGCGGCGGTCTCCTCAAGCCGCGCCACCGGCACGACCCGCTCGACCGGTTCTACCGGCAGCATCTGGCGCAGGGTGCGGTCGTCCTCATCGACGAGATCGACAAAGCAGACCCGGACGTGCCCAACAGCCTCCTCGTACCCCTGGGTTCGCAGGAGTTCACCGTCGCCGAGACCGGAACCCCCGTCCGCCGCGAGCCCGGCGTCGGCGCGTCGTTGATCGTCATCACCACCAACGGGGAGCGTGAACTCCCGCAGGCGTTCCTGCGGCGCTGTGTCACCTTCACCCTGCCCGGCCCGAACCGCGAGAGCCTGATCAGGATCGCGGAGCTGCATCTGCGGGAGGACGGGGTCCCGCTGGACCCGCCGACGCTCGGCCTCGCCAGTGCGCTGGCCGACGAGCTCATCAAAATACGGACGGGCGGCGGGGCCCGGCGCGAACGGCTGCCCAGCACCGCCGAGTACCTCGACGCCCTGCGCGCCTGCCACACACTGGACTACGGTCCTGCCCACCCGCAGTGGCCCCTCATCCGCAACCTGACGCTGACCAAGTCCCCGCATCTGGAGCCGTGACGCGATGCGTCCGCAGATCTGGCTGGCCGATGTCGTCCGCGCCCTGGAGGTGGCCCGGACCGAGAGCGACCGGGCGCGGGTCCTGGAGATGCTGGGACTGGCCGGGGGAATGCCCGAGATCGACTTCACCCCGCCCCCGGTGAGCCCTGCCGTTCCGGAGATCCCGGCCGACGCTCCGCGTGAGGAGCCCGGGGCGGCGCCCCGCGCCGAGCCACAGCCCGGTACCGATGCCGAGGACCGGGGTGAAGTCGGTGACGTGACGGCCGAGTTGCCGTTGCTCCGTCCGACGGGCACCAAGGGCATGAGCCCGCCGCGTGAACCGGTGGAGCCACTCGCCAGACCGACGACCGAGCGTGTTCCGCTCCCCCATCTGCCCCTTCTCGTTCCGGGCTGGACCAGTGCCATCGTCCGCGCCATGCTCTCCCGCCAGGTGTGCGAGGGCCCCGTGGACATCCCGGCGCTGATCGACACGCTCGCCCGCGGCCGCCCGGTGACACGGCTGCCGCGCCGTCCCGTGCCCACACTGCGCCACGGCGTCCAGGTACTCGTCGACCGGAGCGCCGGGATGCAGCCCTTCCGCCGCGACCAGGACCAACTCATCGGCCAGATCCGTACGGTGGTCGGATCCGGCCTGGTCGAGGTGGGCTACTTCTCCGATCTCCCGCAGCGCGGAACCGGGCCCGGCGCACGCTGGACCCGCACCGCGTACACACCTCCCGCACCCGGTCGGCGCGTCCTGCTGCTCTCGGACCTCGGACTCGGTGGCCCGCCCGACGACCTCCAGCGCGCCACCCGGGCCGACTGGGAAGACTTCGCGGCACTCGTCACCTGCGCCGGATGCAGCGTCGTCGCGCTCTCGCCGTATCCGCCCGAGCGCTGGCCCGCGTGGATGACGAGGCTGCTGCCGCTGGTCAGCTGGGACCGCACCACCACCGCGAGCCGGGCCAGGGTGAGGACACCATGACCGCGCCGCCGCGGGAGCTGCCGCCTCCGCCCACGGCGGGAGCCCTGGAGCTGGCCACGGTCCTGAGCATCGCCACCCGCATCGAACCCGAACTGATCCGCGCGGTCCGGCTGCGGCTCCTGCCGCATCTGGACGTCGGTGCCGAAGCCGATCTGTGGTTCTGCGACTGGGTGGGCGCCCGTACCCCCGAAGCCATCGCGCTGCTCCCGGAATGCCTGCCCTACCTGCGCGCGGGCCTGCTGCAGAAACTGGAGACCGACCCGCGTCTCAAGGACGTCATGAAGATCGTCACCGAGGTGCACAGCGGTCTGTCGCCGGCGCTGCTCCTGGAGGAACAGGTCACCTGGGACAGTCTCACCGGCAACTCCGAAGCCGCGGCCGATCAGCTCAACCGGGCCCTGCATGCCCTCGTACGGCAGAACCGCTCCGGCCTGGCGGGCTGGTTCGCGGAGGCGTGGACGAGGCTGCCCCACGAGGCCCGTTCGACCACGACCGCGTGGAGTCTCGCCAACGCGGCCCGTCCCCACGTGCCGTCCCTGGATCCGGGGACGGCGCCGGAACTCACCCTCGCCAGCATCTCGTCCATCGCCACGGCCGTCGGCGAGGTCCGACTGGGCGTCCAGCGCGAAGGATCCGCGCTGCTCCTGGGTGACGTACGAGGGCCGTCCGCGGTGGCGATCCTCGTCCCCGACACCCACCCGCGCGTGGTCGAGGTGGTCACCGGCTCCGCCACCCGGACGGTGCAGATCGAGGCGGCCACCGTCGTGCGCGTCGAGGTGGGAACCGGGCGCATCGGCCTGCACACCGGCGCCGGTCACGTCTACGAGCTCGACCGGAAGGCTCCCACGGCGCCACGGACCGAGGCCTCCGAGTACGAGGTCCTGCGGGATCTGCTCGGGCAGGAGCCGCAGCCCGAGTTGACTTCCCGGGTGACCAGGGCGCTACGGGACCTGCTCGGCCGGTTCCGTCGGGAGGACGACCTGGTGGCGCTGCGCGAGGCGTTCGATCTGGCGGAACGCGTCCTGGCGGCCGGCTACGCCTTGGCCCGCTTCCCCGAGCTCGGTTGCGAAGCCGCGGAAGCCGCGTACCTCCACGGCTTCCGCCACGGCACCCGGCGGCCACTCGAGACGGCGGTCCGCATCTGCCAGGACCTGATCGAGTTCGTGGCCCCCGACACGGCCCTGCGCATCGGGTCCGTGCTGGGCGGCGCCCTCCGCGAACTCTTCTCCCACACGGGGGACCTC
>NZ_JBSFZS010000267.1:0-4953 GCF_053600395.1 Streptomyces sp. NPDC005070
GTGAGCACGCCGAAGTCCGTTGACTCGACGGACGTCTCGGTGAGTTCTCCGTGGGCGAGTCGGTCCCGTTCCTCGCCGTAGCCGCCGTAGAAGGCGACCCGCTTGCCGTGGACGGCCACAACATGGGAGCCCCGTACGCGGTTCGCCCATACCCTCACGGGCCGATCGGTGCGGTTGGGCCGTATCTCGACGAGCGGGAAGTCCGTGTACGGGCACGCCCAGGCGGCGGTGCCCGACACGTTCAGGGCGTAGCAGTCGAAGAGACCGGGGATGCGGGCGCCGGCTGACGTCCAGACGAGCTGGCCCGTGGCGCTCCAGCGGCGGATTCCGACCGGGTTCTCGTCGAAGTGCCCGACCCAGATATGACCGGACTCGTCCACCAGCAGGTGCTCGATGGCGTCCCCGACGGAGAAGGAGGAGGTTTCACGGCCGAGCGCGTCGAAGACCTGGACCTGGTTCGCGTCCTCGTACCGGCGGGTGCGAGACGCGGCGACGACGAACCCGCCGTCGGGCAGTCGGTCCAGGTGCGGCCAGCGGGCCCGCACGGCGCTCAGTTCGGTGCGTTCGACGCTGCCGCCCGGATCGACGGAGACGACCAGCGCGTCGAAGGGCAGGACATCGCCGCCAGGCTGCGGAGCGCGGTCGGCGAGCAGCCAGTGGGCGGCGCCGAAGGCGTCGACGGTACTGGTCAGGACGTGGCGGTCGTGGTGCTCTCGGGGGAGGTGAGCGTAAGGGACGAGGCTGGCCTTCTGCACGGGTGGGCTCTCCTGGGTGGTCGGTCACGGCCGTCGGGCGCTGCGGTGAGCGGGCGGCGGGCGGAGCGCGAGCGGTGGAGAGCGAAGCGGGATGCCTAGACGGCATGGCCCTTTCTGGTCGTCATGAGGTGATCATCGTCGACATCCGACCTCGTGACAAACCATTTCGGCGCGCCTCGATGGCTCGACAAGACCCGGCGCAGGGCCGACACATTGAGCCCTGAACGGCGAGCCGAGCAGGAGGAACTCGGGATCCGCGAGCCCCGTCGGCACCGGGTCAGCGTCAAGGACGTCCAGCCGCGGCTGGCGCCGTCCTGACGCAGCCATTTCGACAACGTGACCGGATGGATGCCGAGCTCAACAGCGGTCTGCTTCTGTTCCTTCCCTGCCCGAACCAGCGCGACCCACGGCCTGCACCGGTCAGGTCGTGCTCCCCCTGAGCATCGGGCTCGCGCTGGCGCTCGTGACGGGCAACGTCGCCGAGTCCTGCTACCTGATCACCGGAGGCAGCGAGATCCATGGGACGCCGCCGGCGTCGCGATGCTCGCGCTCGCAGCAGTGGGCGTGGCGGCCGTTTCCACCGTCGGCACACTCCCGCTCGTGGGACGGCGCATCGACCCGGAACTGAGACGACGCGAAGGCCAACTACCCTTCCCCGACGTTGATTTCCGACGCGAGTTGTCGACAGTGCCGACCTGCGGGTTCGTGATCTCGCGTGTGAGTGTCGGCAGACGGTCGTTTGCCGACACTCAGGAGGTGGCTCTCGGCCTACGTCACCGCGCTCCGAACGCCGAGGGTGATGAGAACCGCTGACGTGGCCTTGGCGGCAGTTTGCTTGAAGCGGGGTTTGTGCAGGGCGTGTGAGGCACGCAGGATGAGGAAGGTCCAGGCGGCGAGCCAGAGTGCGATCAGCAGCGCGTGGGCGGTGGCCAGAGTGAGGATCTGGCCACCGAAGGGCTGACGGGGTGCGATGAACTGGGGAACCAGGGTCAAGTAGATGGCTGCCGCCTTCGGGTTGAGGACGTTGGCGAGCAACGCTTGGGCGTAGACGGAGTCCGCCCCCTTCGGCAGGCGTTGGCGGTAGGGGCCGGGTGCCGTGTTCGGTGCGGCGGAACGCCATGTCCATATGCCCAGGCCGATGAGGTAGCCGGCACCGAGGAGCTTGATGGCGATGAAGGCCTGGCTGGAGTGCATGACCAGGGCTGACAGGCCGGCTATGGCGAGAGTGGCGTGGATGTACAGGCCGGTGACTGTGCCGAGGATGACGGGAAGAGCCTGACGGCGGCCGCTGCCGGTGACGTGTTGGATCAGCAGGGCCAGGCTGGCTCCGGGGGTGGCGATCAGCGGAAGGACCGCCACCAGGAACCCGGCGACGGCGTAGGGATGGACCACGATGCCTCCGGATCCTACGAGGGGGAATCAGAGCACGACGCGGTAGTGAGTGGTCAGGCGCCGGTCGTCGGACAGGATGTGGAACGCGAGGCCGGGCGGCTGGTCGAGGTCTGCGGCGTGATCGCCCTCCCAGGGCATGCGCAGGGTCCAGGTGATGGCCGGTCCGACGATCAACGGACGCGCGGCGAAGGTCGAGGCGGCCGCGGTGTGGGCGTGGCCCGTGAGGACGGCGGCGACCTGCGGGTGAGCGTCGAGCAAGTCGGCCAGTCGTCCGGGCTCTTCGAGCATGCCGGAGTCGGGCAGGGGGTGATGGAGTTCGACAGGCGGCTGGTGGAAGGCGATCAGTGCCGCGGTGTCCTGCGGCAGCGCGCTGAGGGTGGTGTCGATCCAGGCGAGTGTCTGGGCGTCGAGGCGTCCCTCATCGCGGCCCGGGATGGTGGAGTCGCACATCAGGATGGTGGTGCCGGCAATGTTGTGGGCCTGATTGATGGGGCCGTGGTCGGGTGCCTCTCCGAGCAGGGCCTTGCGGTAGGCCGGCCGCGCGTCGTGGTTTCCGGGGCAGGTGAGCACGGGAAAGGGGGCGGTCAGGATCTGAGCCGCTTCCTCGTACTCGGCCTCCTCGCCGTGATCGGCGATGTCCCCGGTGACCAGGAGCGCGTCAACCGGGTGGGGCAGTGCTCGCAAGTAGTCCATGACGCGGGTGGCACGTCGTGTTGCCCTCTCACTGCCGTCCAGGTGCAGGTCACTGATGTGTGCAAGCAGCGTCATTCCGCGGTCGCCTCCCATGGCGGGCTCAGCCGCCGTCCCTTGCCAGGGCAGGTGTCTCCACCTACTCCAGCCTCTAACGGAAGTTTTCTGTTTTCCGTTAGAGGCCTTAGGGTGTGCGTAGGGATGTGATCAAGTGGGCCGACGACCGGGCACCGAGATGGAAGGGGATGCCTTGTGGAGCGCTGGCTGGCATTGGAACTGGCGAGCACGATTCGCCACGACGGAGATGGCGGCGTCGCCGATGACCTCGCCACGGTCCAGGGAACAACGCTCTGGATCCAAGAGCAGGGGGATCTGCTGGCCGGCCACATTCCGGCCGGAAAACTCGCAGCGGATGACAACCTCAGGATCGGGATCATCGAGCTTCGGCAGGCAGTCCGGGCCCTGTTCGCCCGAGTGGTCAGTCCTGCTCCCCCCAGTCCGGCGGACGCCCATCGCCTGATGACTGCCGACCAGGCAATGGCCCATCTCAACACGGCTGCCGCGCGGGAACCGGTCGCCCCGCAGATCGACTGGCCCGTCGACGGAATCCCTACCGCCCGACTGCTGTCGGCGGAGAATGATCCGTACGTTCGACTTGTCGCGGCCCTGGCCCGAGCCGCCATCGACTTTCTCAGCGGCCCGCAGCGCACGCAGTTGCGATCCTGCACCGCGCCCCGCTGCGTGCGCTACTTCGTCAAGAGCCACGGGCGGCAGGAGTGGTGCAAGCCGTCATGCGGAAACCGCGCCCGAGCAGCTCGCCACTACAGGCGTCAGCGCACGGCGGCTCATGACGATTCCGCCTCGTCCTGATCGCTCATCAGGGGGAACCCCGGGGCTGTGCCGACGCGGCCGCGCCATGGATCCCACCCGCCGTGGGGGCAAGGCGTTCCCCACGGCCGTCGACCGCATCCGCGCCGAGACGGACAGCGACTGCCCGATCTCACCGAGCCACGGCATCGCCGGCTCCGGCCCGGCCGGGCCATCGACAAGAAGCAGGCGCCGCTCCCGAGCCCCGAGATGCTCCACCGTCACCCGGTACGCCGCTCCCACCCGCCGTGCCCATGGCCGACCTGGGTCCTCCCTGTCTTTCCGCGCCTGGCGGTCGACCGCCCTCGGCTGACGAGGTCACGTGCCTTGGTGACTCGGTCCATAGCAGGCGCTCGGCGCTCCGGTGGCCAGCGCCCAGTAACGGTCGCCGAACGACCAATGCCACCATTCCGTCGGGTAGTTCACCAAGCCCGCGGCCGTCAGCACGCGCCCCAGGATCTGCCGGTGGCCGCGCGCCTGGGTGCTGATTCCGACAGCGTCGGTGTAGCAGTCGCCTCCGCTCTCCTCCGGGGTCGTGTTCATCGGCGTACCCATGTCCAGCTCATGGCCGTCCGCATCCACGAGCGTCAGATCCACGGCCGCTCCCGCGCTGTGCGGCGCGATCTCCGGAGGCGACACGAAACGGCTCGCCGCCGACCGGATCTCCTCGTCCGTCCACCCAGGCCGCTCGGCTCGCAGTGTGGCCGCGTATCTCTCGAAGTAGCGCCGTTGCAGCTCCGGAGGGCGATAGCCCTCGACCAGCAGAAAGCCCAGTCCGGTCGGCAACTGCGCCTGTGCCTGGAGCAGACGCTCCAGCACGCCTTCCCGCAGGTAGAAGAAGGCGTCTGAGTCGTCCTGCTTCCGGCGGTCCACACGGAGCGGCCACCTCCGGACGTCGACCAGCGACTCACCGCTCTCGTGGACGGGAACGGCCGCTACCCGTGGATCCGACATCAAGATGATCTCATCCATGCGGTGATGATTCCCGAGCGCGGTCGACCGCCGCAACGCTGCCGGACCCCCAGCACCCCACCGAACGGGGCGGGCCGCGTTCACCAGCCCTTGCTCATCGCTGCCCTCTCCCGTTGCTCCAGCCACTCGAGATACCAGGTGTGGAAGGTGTGACGGTTACCCTTTCCAACGACGTATGGCTCGAAGGGCGGGTTGTCCGCGCAGTCCCGGTCGCGTAGTTCCCCGCGTTGCGGGCCGACGACGATGAGCCAGCGGGTCATCCCGCATCCGTTGTCGC
>NZ_JBSFZS010000268.1:0-4901 GCF_053600395.1 Streptomyces sp. NPDC005070
ACCTGGGCGACCCCGCCTCCGCGGTGAACACGCTGAACGCATATGTGTATCCGTAGGCGGCCGCGACGGGGCATCGACGGGGGCGGCGACGGGGGATACGCCGTGTACGCCTTCGGGGTCATGGGCGTGCTGCTGCTCGCGGGCAACGCCTCGGACACGGTGGGCCGGCGTCCGGTGCTCCTGTGGGGCCTCGGCTTCGCGGCGGCGAGCGCCGTCTGCTTCCTGGCCGCCACAGGGCTGGGCTGGCTGTACGTGGGGCGGCTGATGTCGGGCCTGTCCGCGGGCCTGTTCACCGGAGCCGCCACCGCCTACGTGATGGAGCTGGCGCCGCCGGGCGGCCGTGCCCGGGCCACCTTCGTCGCCACGGCCGCCAACATGGGCGGACTCGGCTGCGGTCCGCTGATCGCGGGTGTCCTCGCGCAGTACGCCCCCTGGCCGCTGTACCTGCCGTTCGCCGTCCACCTCGCCCTGGTGGCACTCTCCGCCGCCGTGGTGCTGTGGCTCCCGGAGACCGTCCGCGAACGCCGCCCGCTGAACACCGTACGACCGCAGCGGCCCGGACTGCCCCCGCAGGTCCGGCCGGTGTTCACGCCCCCCGCGATCGCCGCGTTCGTGGGGTTCGCCCTGTTCGGGGTGTTCACCTCCGTCAGCCCCGCGTTCCTCGCCGAGTCCCTGGACGTTACCAACCACGCGGTGAGCGGACTGGTCGTCGCCCTCGCCTTCTTCGCCTCGACCGCCGGACAGCTCGCCGTCGGCCGGGTCGGTGTGGGACGGTCCCTGCCCCTGGGCTGCGCCGCACTCCTCGTCGGCCTCGCCCTGCTCGCGGGCGCGCTGCGATGGGACCTGTTGGTCCTGGTGGTACTGAGCGCGATCGTCGGCGGAGCCGGTCAGGGCCTCGCGTTCCGCGCCGCCCTGACCACCGTCGCCCAGGCCTCGCCCGAACATCAGCGAGCGGCGGTGATCTCCACCCTGTTCGTGGTCGCCTACGCGGGCATCTCGGTGCCGGTGATCGGAGTGGGCGTACTGGTGGGCCCGATCGGCCTGGAGGGCGCCGGGCTGGTGTTCATCGCGGTCATGGCCGTACTGGTCTCGGTCGCGGGCGTCTACCTCCTCCGGCGGCCGGCTCCCAGGCCGCGTTGACGGTGGAGGGCAGCGGCCCACCCGCTACGGCCGGCTCGGCGCGAAGGCCCGCTCCACCGGGACTCCCACCGGTCCCACCCTCATGGGAGCCCGCCTCTGCAACCCCACCACCGGCCGTCTCCTGTCCGTGGAACCCGTATGACGATCGATCCAAGTAACCTCTGTGGCAAGCCGATCGGCGACCGCAGGAGGGCGCACCGCATGAGGTGACGGGCGGCCTCCGGTGGATTCCTCGTCCGCCGGAGGCCGCAGACTGACCACGAGGCCACGGTCGTTCGGCTTTTGGCGCCTCGACGCGAGACTCGGGACCGCGGTGGTGAATCCTTCGGGCGTTCGCTGGAGCGGTTCCCGAATATTCCCCCTTTCCACCCCGGACGGCATCGGCTCCTCTCGTCCGACCAACGAGCAAAGCCGACAGCCCTTCCTGGTTTTTTGGAGCGCAAGAACACGTGAAGATGAAGAAGATAACGGGCAATGCCACCCGAAGGCGGGTGTCGCGGAATCGGCTGATCGGTTTAGCCGCAGCGACCGCGCTGACCGCGGGAGCCTTGACCGCCCTGGTGCCGACGGCCGCACAGGCCGGAACCGACGTACAGGCCAAAACCGCCGCGTCGTCCGGATCCGGCGCACGACAGCGTGCCTTCACGGCCGCCGCCGCCAAGTACCACGTCCCTGTCAGCGTGTTGCTCGCCGTGGCCTACCAGGAGTCGACGTGGGACGCCCACGCCGGCCGGATGAGCACCAGCGGCGGCTACGGCCCGATGCACCTCACCGACGTCACCCCCGCGATGCTGGCCGGCGGCCCGGCCGGGATGGCGGGACGGGCGGACCTCGCGGCCAGGGCGAAGGACCCGGCTCTGCACACGCTGCGGGCCGCTGCGAGGCTGACCGGCCTGCCCCTCGCCGAACTCCGCGACGACCCCACCGCCAACATCGCCGGCGGGGCCGCGCTTCTGGCCTCCTATCAGCAGGCCGTGGCCGGCGGCCGGCCGTCGGACGCCGGTCGGTGGTACGGGGCGGTGGCCCGCTACAGCGGCTCGTCGCAGAGGCGGAGCGCCACCGCGTTCGCCGACCGTGTCTTCGCGACGATCAGGTCCGGGGCCACGCGTGTGACCCAGGACGGGCAGCGGGTTTCGCTGGGCGCCGACAGCAAGGTCCGTGCCGAGAAGGGGCAGTTGAGCAAGCTCGCCCTGACCGGCGTCGCGGCATCGGCGGCGACCGAGTGTCCGCCGGAGGTCTCGTGCACGTTCGTGCCGGCGGCGTCGTCCAACGGCCAGGTCTCCAGCCGTCCGGCCAACGGCATCAGGATCGACACGATCGTCATCCACGACACGGAGTCGTCGTACGAGTCGGCGATCGCGACCTTCCAGAAGGCGGGCGGCAGTTCCGCGCACTATGTGATGCGGGCTTCGGACGGCGCGGTGACGCAGATGGTGCCGACGAAGGATGTCGCCTTCCACGCCGGCAACTACTCGACGAACCTGCACTCCATCGGCATCGAACACGAGGGTTACGCCGCGCACGGAGGCACCTGGTACACCGAGGCGCAGTACGAGGCCACGGCAGCCCTGGTGCGCTACCTCGCGGACCGCTTCGGCATTCCGCTGGACCGTGAGCACATCATCGGCCACGACAACGTGGCCGGTCCGAGCTCCAGTCTCGTCTCGGGCATGCACTGGGACCCGGGCACGTCCTGGGACTGGGAGCATCTGATGAGCCTGGTCGGCGCTCCGGTGACGGGGGAGCACGGGGTCGGGCCGGCCGGCTCGGCGGTGACGATCACTCCCGGCTTCACCGGGAACCAGCAGACCGTGCAGATCTGCCCCGGCGACGACCCCACCGGCGCCACTCCCTCGTGCGCCGAGCAGCAGCAGGCCTCCAACTTCGTCTTCCTGCGCACCGCTCCCGGCGACACCGCGCCGCTCTTCGGTGATCAGGCCATCCACAAGGGCACGGCGGGCACCGACCGGATCAGCGACTGGGGTTCCACCGCGCAGGCCGGGCAGCAGTACGTGGTGGCCGACGTCGACGGCGACTGGACCGCCATCTGGTACAGCGGCACCAAGGTGTGGTTCTACAACCCGGACGGCATCAACACCACGCCCGCGCACGACGTGACGCTGGTCTCCGCCGCGGGCACCGCGCCGGTGTCGGTCTACGGCTCCAGCTACCCCGACCGGGCGGAGTACCCCGCGGGACTGTCTCCTTCGACTCAGGCACCGATCAGCTGGTACACCGTTCCGGTCGGTCAGGCGTACGTCGCCACCCGACCGCCCGTCAACACGGATGACTACTTCACCTCCGGGGCGATCGTCACCGGCGCCAGGCAGATGTACACCATCCAGTACAACCACCGCGTCGCACTGGTCTACTCGTCGGATGTGACGGCGACCGGCGCCTGACCCCGACACGCCGGCTCATCACGCCGACCTGCCTGATGCGCCACCCGTGCCCGGCCCGTCTCCTGACAGGCCGGGCACGGAACTCTCGTCAGGGGCCGAAGCGGCCGTGTTCTGGTTACACTGGTAAGTAACTAGTTACCGGGTTGATGGCAGAGGAGGGCGATGAACGCATTTTTGATCACGGGGAGCTCGGTCAGTGGCCGGCTCGCACCCGCGCCCGGGCTCGGCGCCTACGGCACGGCGAAGTTCACGCTGGAGCGCTTCTCGGAGGCGCCGGGCCTGGAGGCGGCGCCGTTCGGAGTCGGGGTGACGATCGTCCAGCCTGGTGCGGTCGCCACGGCGCCGGCGTCCTCGATGTCGCCGCCCGAGCCCAGTACCCCCTGCCGGGACGTGGTGGCCCCGATGCGCAACCTGTACGGCAGTGCCCCGGCCGCAGGTCTCGGTGCGGCCCCGGAGAAGGTCGCCCAGTCGATCGTCGCCGTGCTGGAACTCGCTGATCCGCCGCTGCGCCTGGCCCGGTCGGGGGACGCCGTCGACCACATCCGTGACGCCGGGCAGCGGAGCCCCGCCGAGCTCGACCGGTGGGAAGCCCTCAGCCGCACGGTCGACGCATGAGCGCCCCCGTGGTCCGCCGGACCTCAATGCCGCGATGTCCGAAAGGCAGCTGATGCAGAAAGAGACCCCTGTCCGGGACGCGGAGGCCACCCGCCACCGCATCCTCGACGCCGCGACGGCGGAATTCTCCGCCTACGGCCTGGCCGGCGCCCGCACCGCCCGTATCGCAGCGGCGGCCCATGCCAACCAGCGCATGATCTACGCCTACTTCGGCAACAAGGACGGCCTGTTCGATGCCGTCCTGGAACACCACATCACCACCGCCCAGCACGCGGTCACCCTGGACGCGAACGATCTGCCCGGCTACGCCCAGCGCGTCTTCGACTTCTACCGCGCTCACCCCCACCTGGTGCGCCTTGCCCTGTGGCAGTCACTGGAGCGCCCGGAACTCATGGAATCGCTGCCCGCCGTCGTCACGGCCATGGACGCGAAGGTGACCGCGATCAGCCGCGCGCAGCAGGCGGGGCACGTCGCCTCGGCGGTCCCGGCGGACCGGCTGCTCGACCAGATCCTCACCCTGACCCACGGCAACATCACAGCCGCCTCCCATGCCGAAGCATGGACGGCCCGGCAGCGCCATGATCTGGGTGTCGCCGTGACGGCACTGACCCGCCCCGGCCCCGCGCCGACGGCTCCTGAGAGCGGGGACGGCGCGTGAAGATCACCGTATTCGGCGCCACCAGTGCCACCGGACGGGTGTTCCTCGAAGCGGCCGAGCGTGCCGGTCACCGGACGACCGCGTTC
>NZ_JBSFZS010000269.1:0-4883 GCF_053600395.1 Streptomyces sp. NPDC005070
TTCGAGTTGTTGTTGTATGTGAGTGGAGTTCAGAGGTTTGCTCGTCCGAACGGCCCGCCCGGACCGCCCTGCGGCGCGCCGCACGCATCAGCGCCGCCGGCCGGCCGGCGGACGTCCTCACGACCGACCGCCTCACCGACACGTACGGCATCCGCATCGACGTCGACACCGACCCTCTGACCGGCCGCCTGCGCACCCGCGCCGTCGGCCGCCACCACGCACGAACCGGAAGGCTCAGCACCACCTCATGAGACGCCACCTCCTCGCCCTCACGGCCGCGTCCGCCGCTGCACTCGCCCTGGCCGGCTGCGGCACGACCGAGCCCGCCTCGACGAACGCCGCCGCTAAGGGCACCCAGCACATCACCCTGACCGACTCGACCGGCGCCAAGATCAAGCTCGACGGCCCTGCCAAGAAGGTCGTCGCGACCGAATGGAACGTCGTCGAGAGCCTGGTGACCCTCGGCGTCGACCCGGTCGGTGTCGCCGACGTCAAGGGCTACAAGGCCTGGGACACCTCCGCCCCGCTGAAGAACACGCCGAAGGACATCGGTACGCGCGGCGAGCCCAGCATGGACACCGTGGCCTCGCTCGCCCCCGACCTGATCGTCGCCACCACCGATCTGCCGGCCGCCGCCGTCAAGCAACTTCGGAAGATCGCCCCGGTCCTGGAGGTCACCTCCGCCGACTCCGCCGACCAGATCGGGCGGATGAAGGAGAACCTCGACCTCATCGCCCGCGCCACGGGCACCACCGCCAAGGCCACCCAGGCGAACAAGGAGTTCGACGCCAAGCTCGCCGAGGGCAGGAAGACGCTCGCCGACGCCGGGCTCGCCGGTCGGTCCGTCGCCTTCGCCGACGGCTGGGTCGCCTCCAACCAGGTCTCCATCCGCCCGTACACCAGCGGATCGCTGATCGGCGCCGTCAACGAGGCGATAGGCCTCAAGAACGCCTGGAAGGTCAAGGGCGACAAGAGCTACGGCCTGGGCAGCACCGACGTCGAGGGCCTGTCCGGCCTCGGCGACCTGGACTTCGCCTACATCGGCAACGCGAGCGAGCCCACCGACCCGTTCGCCAAGGACCTCTCCAAGAACTCCGCCTGGACGTCGCTGCCCTTCGTGAAGAAGGACAACGTGCACCGACTGCCCGACGGCATCTGGATGTTCGGCGGCCCGAAGTCCATGCAGGCCTACGTCGACGCGCTCGTCGGCGCCCTGACGAAGTAGCGCCATGGCCGTCACCGCAACAGCCCCCGCCATCGGCTCACGGGCCATCACCTCCAGGACGGGCGCGGTCGCGGTGACGGCCGTGCTCGTGTCCCTGGTCGCCGCACTCGCGATCGTCGACATCACCCAGGGCACCGCCGCCGTCGGCGCGGCCGAGGTCTGGAAAGCCCTCACCGGCACCGCCGACCCCGGCGACGCCTCGGTCGTCATCGCCTCACGACTGCCCCGCGCGGCCGCCGGACTCCTCGTCGGCGCCGCCCTCGGCGTCGCCGGAGCCGCACTGCAGGCCGTCAGCCGCAACATGCTCGCCGCCCCCGACACCCTTGCCGTGAACTCGGGTTCCTACCTGGCTCTCGGTCTGCTCACCGTCACCGGCGCGAGCCTGCCGCTCGTCGCGTCCTCGGGCGTGGCGTTCGCCGGCGCGCTCGCGGCGGCGGCCGTCGTCCTGTCGCTGACCGGACCGGGCGCGGCCACCGTACGACTCGTCCTCGCCGGCAGCGCCCTGTCACTCGGCCTGTCCTCCGTCACCGAGGCACTGCTCCTGCTCTACCCGGAGCGCACGAACGGCCTCTACCAGTGGAGCCAGGGCAGCATCAGCCAGAACGGGTTCGACGGCGTCCTGCAGATGACGCCCGTCGCGCTCGTCGGCCTCGCCGGACTCCTGCTGGTGGCCCGCCGGGTGGACGCACTCGCCCTCGGCGACGACGCGGCCCGCGGTCTCGGCGTACCGGTCCGCGCCACCCGCGTCACCGTCGTGGTCTGCGCCTCGCTGCTCGCCGCCGCGGCGGTCACGCTCGCCGGCCCGATCGGCTTCGTCGGCCTCTGCGCCCCCGCGCTGGTACGCCCGCTGACCCGGCGCGTCCGGCCGCTGCTCCGGATCCGTGCGGGCCTTCCCGTCGCGGGACTGGCCGGAGCGGCCCTCGTCCTCGGCGCGGACGTCCTGCTCCGCGCGACCGTGAGCCCCGAAGCCGCGGTCGCCGTACCCACCGGCGTCGTCACCAGCATCCTCGGCGCGGTGTTCCTCGTGGGCATGGCTCTGCGCGTACGCGACACCACGACCGCCACCAGCCCGGAACGGCTGCGCATCCCGAGCAGACCGGTCTTCCTGACGACGGCCCTCGTGCTCACCGTCGTCCTGGCCGGGACCGTCATCGCGGCCGTGCTCCTCGGCGACACCAAACTGCTGCTGGGCGACGTGGTCAACTGGGCGCAGGGCCGGGCCGGTCAGTCCGTGTCGTTCGTCCTCGACACCCGGATGCCACGCGTCCTCGCGGCCCTCCTCGCCGGCGCCGCCCTGGCCCTGTCGGGCACGCTCGTCCAGGCCGTCACCCGTAACCCGCTCGCCGAGCCGGGCGTACTCGGCGTCTCGGGCGGCGGGGCGCTGGGTGCCGTCCTGCTCGTGACGACCGTGCCGGTCGCCGGTTCCTGGAGCATCGCCGGCGCCGCCTTCGCGGGAGCCGCCATCACCGCGGTCGTCGTGTTCGGCCTCGCGTCCGGCGACGGCTTCGGACAGAACAGGCTCGTCCTGGTAGGCGTCGGCGTATCCGCCGCGACCACGGCGCTCATCAGCCTGTTCATCGTCCTCACCGACCCGTTCAACGCCACCAAGGCACTGACCTGGCTGTCCGGTTCGACGTACGGGCGCACGCTCCCCGACGCGCTGCCGGTCGCCGCGGCGCTCGCCCTCGGGATCGTCGTCGCCGTCCTTCGGCGCACGGAACTCGACCTGATCGCCCTCGACGACGACACACCGAAGCTGCTCGGCCTGCGCACGGCACCCGCCCGGCTCGGCCTGCTGGCCGTCAGCGTCCTGCTGAGCGCCACCGCCGTCGCGGCCGCGGGACCATCGGCTTCGTCGGCCTGGTCGCCCCTCACGCGGCCCGCGCCCTGGTCGGCCGCCGCCACGCCCGTGTGGTCCCGGTCTCCCTGCTCCTCGGCGCGATCCTGGTCTGCACGGCCGACGCCCTCGGCCGCACCCTCATCGCCCCGGCCCAACGCGCACGGCATCTGGCGGTGGAGGCGGCCGTAGTGAAGTCTGACGGCACACGCCCTGACGGCGGACTCCTGCCGGGGGACGCCGACACGACGACGGGGGACAGCGTTCGATGGACCGAGTCGACCGAGCCGACGACGACGCACGGAAGATCCGCAGGGTTCCCGCAGAGTCGGGCTGCCCGGTCGGCCGCGCGGACGACGGTACGTGGCAGGTACGTGGCTACTCCGCGGCCCGCGCCGTCCTGCGCAGCACCGACACCGTGCAGGCGGGCCTCGGCATCGAGACCGTCGAGAAGCTGCCCGCCCGGATCCGGCGGCCCGTGCTGTACCGCGACGGGCCCGAGCACCGGGAGCACCGCCGTCAGACCGCCCGCTACTTCACACCCCGCCGCGTGGACGAGCACTACCGGGAGCTCACCGAGCGCGTCACGCAGAAGCATCTGGACGTCCTGCGGAGCGAGGGCGAGGTACGGCTGGAGGACCTCACCTTCGGCGTCGCGATCGACGTGGCGTGCGGCGTGATCGGCCTGACCCACAGCAGACCCGGCATCCAGCGTCGGCTGGAGCGCTTCTTCCCCGAGAAGTTCGGCGAGCCCGGGCTGACCAGCCTGCACGGCCTCTACTGGCTGTTCCGCCAGAACACCAACTGGCTGCGGATCTACCTGGCCGACGTCCGCCCGGCCGTCCGCGCCCACCGCGAACGGCCCGCCGACAACCTGATCTCGCACCTCATCGCGGAGGGCTGTTCGAGCCCCGAGATACTCGGCGAGTGCCTCACCTACGCCGCCGCGGGGATGGTCACCACCCGCGAGTTCATGTGTGTCGCCGCATGGCATCTGTTCACCGACGAGGCCTTGTGCGAGCGCTACTTGGCCGGAAACGAGACCGAACGCCTCGCGGTGATCCACGAGATCCTGCGCCTCGAACCCGCCGTCGCCCGTCTGAGCCGGCGGACCACCGGTGCCATGGAGGTGCCGGGCGCCGACGGCCCGGTCACCCTGCCCGCCGACGCGCGCGTCGACATCTTCGTGGACGAGGCCAACACCGACCCGGACGTCGTCGGTGCCGCACCCACCGCCGTCTGCCCCGGGAGGCCGACAACGACCGGCCGATACGCGGCCGCGCTGTCCTTCGGCGACGGACCACACCGCTGCCCCGGCGCCGACATCGCGATGATGGAGACCAACGTCTTCCTCGGCCACCTCTTCGCACTCGAGGGCGTCCGGATGCTCACACCGCCCAGCGTCACGTTCCAGGACGAGATCGGGGGCTACGTGATCCGCGGACTCGGCGTGGCAGTCGACCGGATGTGACGCCACGCCCGCGACCCAGGCACTCCGCCACGAACCGTCGCCTCCCATACCCGACGTTCGAGCCCGTCCTGACCCCCGCCGAAATCGCCGAGGTCGAAGCGCAATACGGTGTCGCGCTGCCCGAGGACTACCGCACATTTCTGGCGGAGGTCGGAGCCGGCGGCCCCGGACCCGCGCTCGAACTCACGTCGTTGCGCCGGATCGACGGAAGGTGGGGTGAGTGTGGCAGGACGGCGAAGACCACCCGTGGCTGCTGGACCCCAGGGGGCCGTTCGTCGAGACGGAGGACTGGGTCGATCAGCAGATGGCGACCCTTCGGGCCGCCGGGTGCGAGCCCACCACGCGTGACG
>NZ_JBSFZS010000270.1:0-4826 GCF_053600395.1 Streptomyces sp. NPDC005070
CGACGCGGGCCCTGACGACCTGCGGGGCGCCACGCGGGGAATTGCGTTGCGGAGCAGGTGCCCGCAGGGCTACCTTCTGCGGGCTTCGCCTGCTCGCGCTCCCCCGCGCCCCCACCCCGGAGACACCTTGCCGCCACGCATCACGCCGTTGACCGATCCGGACTCCTCCCCGTCGAGCCGGCGTCTGGCCTGGCTGGCCTCGGACGCGGAAGGGGTCCCGGTGGGCTCGGCGTTCCTCGGGCTGTCCGGCCGGAAGGGTCAGGACCATCGCGCCGAGCTGGAGATCGCCGTGCACCCCGCGGAGCGCCGCACCGGAGTGGGCGGCGCCCTGCTGACCGCCGCCCTGACCGCCGCGCGGGAGGACGGACGACGGTCGCTGGTCGCCCGGGTCACGGGCGGCTCGCCCGGCGAACCGTTCCTCGCGGCCCACGGGTTCCGCCCGGTGCTCGCCCTGACGTTCGCCCGCCTCGCGCTGCCGGAACTCGACCTCGCGGCGGTGACGGAGATCGCCGAACAGCCGCACCCCGGCTACGCGTTGACGAGCTGGGACGGCGTCGTGCCGGCCGAGCTGGCGCACACCTTCGCCGACTCCCGGCGGGCCATGGACGACATGCCCATGGAGGACAGCGACCACGCCTTCGACGCCTGGGACGTGGAGCGGGTCGTGGCCGTCGCCGAGGCCGTTCTCGCACGGGGCGAGGCGCTGCACACGGTGGCCGTGGTGGACCGCTCGGACGGCTCCGTCGCCGGCTTCTCGGAACTCGTCGTACCGGGCGACGGGCGGGGCGACGCCCAGCACTACGGTACGGGCGTGCTGCCCGAGCACCGCGGCCACGGCCTCGGGCTGTGGATGAAGGCGGAGTCGGTCCGGGGAGCCCGGCTGCGGTACCCGGAACTCTCCGGCCTGCTCACGGACACGGCCGACAGCAACACGTACATGATCGGCATCAACGAAGCACTGGGCTATCGGCCGACCCACCGGGAGCTGGAGTACCGGCTGGACCTCTGAGGGGCCGGGACGGGGCCGGCGTCAGCCTTCGTACACGTACGGGGTGGTCGTGGTGAGCGGCTGGAAGCCCAGGCGGGTGAGGATCGGGCGGCTCTGACTGGAGGCGTCGACCTGGACGTAGCGGTAGCCGCGCTCGGCGGCGACACGGGCGCGGTGGGAGACGAGGGCGCGGTAGATGCCCCGGCCCCGCCAGGCCTCGACGGTGCCGCCGCCCCACAGTCCGGCGAACCGGGCCCCCGGCAGGAGTTCCATGCGGGCCGCGCTGACCGGGACCTCGCCGACGAGCGCCACGACGGCGACCATCGTGTTCACGTCGCCGGTGAGCTGGGCGAGCAGTTGGTGGCGCAGCAGGGTGCTGTCGCCGCCGAAGGCCTGCTCGTGGACGTCGGCGACCAGGGCCACGCCCTCACGGTCGGTGACCGGCAGGAGCCGTACGCCCTCCGGTGGTTGGACGTCGAGGGCCAGATCGCTCAGCTCGGCGATCATCAGCGTCTCCTCGGGCTGGGCGGTGAAGCCCGCTGCCCGCAGCCGCTGCCCCAGGTCCAGCGGCCGGTCGTGCCCGTACAGCTTCCACTCGAAGCCGCCCCCGAGGCCGGAGAAGAAGCGCACCTGTTCGGCGATGGCCGTGTCGGCGCTCGCCGCGTCGAGGCCGGACCAGACCACCCCGTTCCAGCCCTTGTCCGCGCCGACCTGGCGCACCACCTTGCCGACACGCTCGATCCGGGCACCCGGCGCGTCGGGCCGCGCGCCTTCCCGCATGTCCCGGTCGAACAGCGCCAGTACCGCCGCGTGATCCATGGGGTCACTCCAGCATCCCGGGACGAACGGGGCAACGGGAATAAGTGTCCACGGGTGACGGGAGGGGCATCGTTCGGTCCTCTCCCCCGGCGGCCCCGGGGACGGTCCGCCCCCGGCGGCCCGGACGTGAGGGCGTCCGGGCGGGCCCTTCCTCAGGCCCCGCCCGGACGCCGGTTTCGTGCCGCTCCGGTTCAGCCGGTGGCGGTCAGCTCCTGCTGGGGGACGGAGTTCGGGGTCGCCGCCCGGACCCGGCTCAGTCCGGTGAGGCTGACGAACACCAGGGAGAAGACACCCGCGAGGGCGAAGGCGGTGAAGCCCGCGGTGGTCGAGCCGGTGGCGAGAAGCTGGCCGCCCAGCCAGGGCCCGACGACGGCGCCGAAGCGTCCCATGCCCGAGGTCCAGCCGACGGCCGTGGCGCGGTTGTCGTCCTCGGAGCGGTGGGCCACCGTCGCGTAGATCATCGCCTGGGCGCTGAAGAGGAACAGGCCGGTCAGGAAGACGACGGTGTACGTGAGGGGCAGCGGCATCTTGACGCTGAGGGAGTAGATGCCGATGGCGGTGGCGCCGAACCAGATCGCCGAGATGACCGAGCCGCCGAACCTGTCGGTCAGGCGGCCGCCGATCAGCATGCCGACGATGCCGCCGAGGTTGATGACGATCACGAAGTTGATCGAGGAACCGAGGTTGTAGCCGTTGGCCTTCATCAGCGAGGGCAGCCACTGCGAGACGCCGTAGACGAGGAGGAGACCGCCGAAGGAGGCGATCCAGAAGAGCAGGGTCTGGATCCACCGGCCGCCGCGGAAGAGGGCGGTGACGGCGCTGAAGCGGTCGGCGACGGCCTGGCGCTCCTCGGCGCGGGCGGCCAGGTCGACGCCGTAGCGGCCGGCGAGCGCGCGGGCCTCTTCGGTGCGGCCCTTCGCCTGGAGGAAGGCCATCGACTCGGGCAGGTACACGGCCGCCAGCGGAACCCCGATGAACAGCGGTATCACGCAGATCCAGAAGGAGACCCGCCAGTCGCCCGTCCCGAGCGCGACGAATCCGGCGACGATGCCGCCGGCCTGGTGAGCGGTCATCAGCGAGCCCACGATCAGGGCGCGGCGGCCGCGGGGGGCGTACTCGGTGACCATGGTGATCGCGCTCGGCAGCAGCCCGCCGAGGCCGAGGCCGGCCAGGAAGCGGCCGAGGCTGAAGACGCCCAGGCTCCCGGCGGAGGCGCAGACCGCGGAGGCCAGCGAGAACACGGCGGTCGAGGCGATGATCGTCTTCTTGCGGCCGACCCAGTCGCTGACGGTGCCCGAGCACAGGGCGCCGATCAGCATCCCGAAGGTGGCGTACGAGCCGACGTCGCCGGCCTTGCCGGGGTCGATGCCGAGCGCCTTCGTCTCCAGCATGTGCGGCAGCACGGAGCCGTAGATGAACATGTCGAGGCCGTCGAAGAGGACGACCAGCCAGCAGAGGCCGACGACCAGCGCGGCCAGTCTGCTGCCGCCGCGAGCGGGCAGGGCGAGGGAGGAGGACATCGTTGTTTCCTCTCGTCCAGGAGGTGGGGGCCCTGGAAGGGGGTCGGGGGTGCGGGCCGACGCGGCTCGTGCGGCTGACCCGGTGGTGCGACAGACGCTAAGGAGTGAACTCCTGGAGTGTCAACGTTTTTGTCAACAATCCAGGAAGCAATCAGGCCACCCTGCACGACCGTCGCACGAGCAGCTGAGAAGCAGGTGAAAACGCGCACGGGCGGCACCCGCTCGGTGCCGCCCGTGCGCAGGTACTGGCTGGATCCGGTCGCTCAGTCGTTCGTCCGAGGGGACGCCACGGAGGGTGGTCAGCCGACGGGCGGTGTGCCGTGGGTGTGGAAGGACTCGATGGTCTTCAGACCCCAGGCCTGGCCCTTCTTCCGCTCCTCCTCGGTCCAGGTGATCAGCGGCCAGTCGGGCGCGAGGACGAGGCGGGTGAGCGGGTTGCACAACTCGACGCGGTTGCCGCCGGGTTCGTAGACGTACAGGAAGAACGTCTGCTGGATGGCGTGCTTGTGCGGGCCGGTTTCGATGAACACACCGGTGTCGATGGCGAGATCGGCGGCGCGCAGGATGTCCTCGCGGGTGTCCGTGGCGAACGCGATGTGGTGCAGGCGTCCGCTCGAACCCGTCCAGTCCTCCGTGTAGACGACGTCGTACGACTTGTTGCCGAAGGTCAGCCACTGGGCGGCGATCCGGCCGCTGTCGAGCCGGATCTGCTCGGTCGGACGGGCCCCCAGCGCGTCGCGGACGAAGTCCCCGTTCGCGGCGACGTCGGAGGCGAGGTAGTTCACGTGGTCCAGGCGTCGTACGCCGACCCCGTGGCCGGGTTTGGCCTGCGGCTGGTTCTTCAGGCCGGGCCGCAGGTGCTCGGGCGCCTGGTACCACTCGCTCTCCCAGTACAGGGCGAGTTCGTGGCCGTCGGGATCGGTGGTGACGTAGAGCGGGCCGATACCGGGCTCGTCGTGCACCCAGCGGCCCTCGCGGCCGGCGCTCTCGATCTCCTTGACCCGGCGCTGGAGGGCCTCCTCGCTGGAGGCGCGCAGGGCGGTGCGGCGGATGCCCGAGGTCGTGTGGGCGGTGAGGGTCAGGCTGTGGTGTTCGTAGTCGTCCCAGGTCCGCAGATGGACGGAGTCTCCGGAGCGGCCGTTCTCGGTCAGGCCGAGGTACTCGGTGAAGAAGCGGACGCTGGCGTCCAGGTCGGGGGTGAGCAGTTCGACGTGCCCGAGGTGGGCGATGTCGCCGAGCGGCGGGGCCATGGGGGCTCCTCAGGGTTGATGTGCGGCTCCGGCCGGCCGGGCGAAGACCGTGCCGTCGAAGATCTTGCGGGCGGTGCGGACGACGGCGGTGCGCCGGGCCGCGGGCGGGGCGCCGCCGGGGCCGTGGTCGACACCGGCCTCGATGTCGAGGAATCCGGTGGGATGTTCGATACGCAGCCGGTCGCCCCGGTCGGGCAGGCGCGCTACGGAGTGTCCGACGCCGCCCTCCACGCGCAGCCCGGCGGCGAC
>NZ_JBSFZS010000271.1:0-4804 GCF_053600395.1 Streptomyces sp. NPDC005070
CATCAAGGGCCGATCCGCGGCACGATCTGCTTGGCCTGCACCGGTCCCGGCGCGTCAGCGATGACCTCCACGATGTCCCGGTAGACATCTGGCAATACCGCCACGACCAGGCCCTCCCGCCACGGCGGCACCATCATCACCCCGACGCCATGGGGCGCCGACGTCTCGTTCGCCTCCGGCGCATCCCCCGCCGCATCATGCGGTTCGGCCTCCGCGGCCGACAGTTCCGCCAGCACCTGCGCGACGGTCTCCCGCGTGATCTCCAACCGCGACAGATCCTCCCGCGCCTTCTCCAGGCGGAGGGCCAACTCGGCCGCCTCAGCCTGGAGTTCCTCCACTCGCTGCCGAGCCGCGGCCTCCCGCACCTGCAGCTCTTCCGGCAAAGACGCCATGGCGACCCACCTCCACCACCACGGTAGAGACGGGCAGCCCCGAACACAGCCCCAATCAGCTCGAAGCCCCAGCGACCGTGTCAGCCGATCACGGGCATTCCCGATCCGGGCCGCCGTCGAGCACAGCCACAAGATCCTCAAGGATCCCAACGAACTCCACCCTTGGGATCTCCGCCACGAAGACCTCGCCCGCATCCTCCGGATTCTTGATCAGATGCTCCTCACGCCAGAACTGAAGAGTGAGCACCAAGCGGTCCGCGTCGCAAAAGACGTGAGCCGTCACGTTGTCAGTCGTGGGCCCCCAGCTCAGGACGCGGAACTGGCTGCGAAGCTCGTACTCGGCTTCGGTCTCGTCATCACTTCCGGCACGGTGCATAAGTCGCCGGTGCGTGGCTTGCGGGGACAGGCCCTCGAACGGCAGCGGAGAGCCCTGCCCGGAACGCAGCCAGACTGCCGTGTCCAGCACGTCCCGGCGAAACTGGCTGACGAAAGACAAGTTGTCGTCGCAGGTCAGCAACTTCCCTGCAGCCCACAGGTCCACCCGACGCAACGCGTCGTCCCACTCCCCGACCTCGGCCGCGAACCTGTTCTTGTCTCCCAGAAGTACGGTCACGTCGGGACCTTGGCAGGCCCAGTGCTCATTCGCAAGCAAGCTCCGACCGAGCGACGAAGGTACGCGTGGCCTCCTCGCCGCTGCCCAGTTCAGCGACGGCCGTTTAGCCCTTCACTTCAGAGGATCCGCACCCAACGGCTTTTGGCAGGGGCGGCGTTGGAGCGATGACCGGGGTGACACGTCGATCCAGATGGCGATCGTCTTCCCTCTCGTGCTGCTCGCCACCATCGCGGTCATCCAGGCGTCCCTGTGGTACTACGCGCGGCAGATCGCTGTGACCGCCGCCCGTGAAGGGGCCGCCGCGGCCCGCGCCTACCAGGCCGGTCCCGGCGACGGCGCCGCCCGCGCCCGGGATGTGCTGGAGCGGACTGCGGGTGACAGCCTCAGCGGCTACAGCGTGAGTGCGAGCAGCGACGGGCAGCGGGTGCACATCGAGGTGGCAGGCACCGCTTTGTCGATGATTCCGGGTGTGGCCGGGCTGCAGGTGCGGCAGTCGGCGTCCGGGGCGGTGGAGCAGTGGACGGTGCCGGGCCGATGAGCGGCAGGCGGAGAGCGTGCGATGCGGGCAGTGCCGCGATCGAGGCTGCGGTCATCGTCCCGTCGCTGATCATGTTTTTGTGTCTGGCGATCGCCGGGGGGCGGATCGTCATCTCCGGGGCGAAGATCGACGCTGCGGCTGAGGATGCGGCGCGGGAGGCGTCCATCCACCGTACGGCGGCCTCGGCCCAGAGCGCGGCCCAGGAGGCGGCTGCCGAGTCTCTGGCCGACCAGGGCATCGCCTGCGCTTCCACCACCGTCCACGTGAACACGGGCGGCCTCAGCGTGCCGGTCGGCCAGGTCGGGACCGTGAGCGTGACCGTGACCTGCACCGTCAGGCTCTCCGATCTCCTGTTACCCGGAGCTCCTGGGGGCCGGATCATGAAGTCCACTGCAACGTCCGTCGTCGACATGTACCGACAGAGGGATCTTGGGACGGCGGCTTCCGACGTGCCGTGGGGTTCGGGCCGAGGCAGGGGCGGTGAACTGTGAGCGCGCGGGGATACCCGGTCTCACGCTTCGTGCATGGAGCGTGCTCGAGCTCGTGCCTGGCAGGATGCGCGGGCGGTGAGCCAGACGGTCTCGAATTCTGCGGCGGTCAGGTCCTGCGGCTCGTGCGCTTCCCACTCCTGCACCGGGACTTCTGCCGTGGCGCCGAACGTCCCTTCGTAATCGGTGAGGGTTCCTGTCTGCTGGGCTGCTTCCCATTCGGCCGAGGAGGCTGCGGCGATGGGTTTCTCAAGCGGTCCTTGGAGTTCGGCCTGGCGGGTGACCCACCCTTCCGTGTCGACCTCGCAGTAGAACCATGTGTCTTCCTCGGCCCAGTAGCTGCGGAACCAGCGCGCCATGACGTCATTGTCCGCGGCTTCGCAACGGCCGCCTCCTTACAGGTCCTGGGTCCAGACTCCGACGGGGTGTTCATCAGGGTGCAGCCACAGCCGGGGCTGGTGGTTAAGGAGGTCTTCTCCACCGGGCTGCCAGGGGAAGGCTCCGTCGCGGTTGGGCCAGGTGACCTGCAGGAACGGGAACGGCGGTTTGCGGTAGTAGCCGATCGCGGTGCCGAAGAACGCCTTGTACCAGCGGTAGTCGACAGACTTGAGAACCATGGGGACGGACGCGACGTCGCGATGCTCCTGGTCGGCTTCCAGCACCTGCCCCTCCACGGATCGCTGGGCGAGGTCGTTGAGGAGTGTGTGCATCAGCGAGACGTCCAAGCCGAACATCGCCAGTTCGGGTATCCGATGCTGGTGCCACAGACCGATGGTGTAGGCCCAGCCCGGTCCCGCGTCGTCGGCGGGGATCATCATCACCTGCCAGCCGTGCCGATGGATCGTGTCGACGCTCGACTGCGTGCGAGGGTCCAGTTCGCTGATGTCCGTGCAAAGGACGCAGTGGCAGGCGGTGTGGCTGGTGGGCATGGCCGTGAGGCTACGGGGGCGCGTTGGCCTTCTCCTCGGCGGGCGGGCTCTGGGCCGCGCCGCTGGGACGGCACCTTGCGGCGGGCGCGGGCTGATGACCGCGGTGGTGTCACCGTGTTCGTTGCGGTGTGCGTGATCGCGCTGATCGGCATCATCGGCATCGCCGTTGACGGCGGGGCCAAAATGGCCGCGACCGAGCGCGCCGACTATCTCGCGGGTGAGGCCGCCCGGGCCGGTGGACAGGCCATCGACCCCGGCCAGGCCATCACCGGGCGGGCCATCGTCGTCGCCCCGCAGGACGCTATCGCTGCCGCCCAGGCCTACCTGCACTCCGCCGGCGCCACCGGCACGGTCAGCGTGTCCGGTGACGGCAAGAGCCTGGCCGTCACCGTGAACGGTTCGAGCGACACGGCCTTCCTGTCGGCTGTCGGGATCGGCTCGCTGCGGGTGAGCGGCCACGCCACCGCCACGCTCCTGCACGGCGTCACCGCACCGGAAGGGAACTGATGGACCCCGCCCCCACTCCCGCCCAGCGGGCCGGCAGCGTCCTGGTCCGGGTGGGCCATGCCGTTCTCAGCCTGCTCGTCCTGACCGTCACGGTCGGCGTCCTACCGCTGCTGCTGACCTGGGCCACTCCCGTCATCTGGGCATCGAGCCACGACGATCTGGCGCACCTGCTGGACCGGCAGGACACCGGATCCGTGTTCCTGCTCGTGCTGATCGCGGTCGGCTGGATCGGGTGGGCGCAGTTCACGTTCTGCACAGCACGGGAACTGGTTGCGCAGCTGCAGGGACGGCGATGGCATGCCCCGCGCGGGCTGGGTGTCTCGCAGCGTGCTGCAGCGCTTTTGGTCGGCAGCATCCTGGTCCTGCTGCCCACGGGGTCGGCGCTGGCCTCCGATGCGCAGGCCGCGACAACGACCGCTGCTGCCGCCCGCACTCCCAGCACCGCCTCCCCGAGTCCGCCCGAAACTTCGCCCGCCGGCCAGGACGTGCAGGCTGCTACCTCGGGCGCGCGTGGGTCGTACACGGTGCGCGAAACCCGGCCCGCGGAGAGCCTGTGGAGCATTGCAGAACGGGAGTTGGGCGACGGAGAGCGGTGGCGGGAGATCGCTGCCCTCAACGAGGGACACACCATGCCTGGCGGGCACGTCTTCAGGTCCAGCAGTTTCCTGCAGCCGGGCTGGACACTGGCCATGCCTGAGCAGCCCGGGCACCAAAGCGTGCGGACGCAGACAGAGAGACGTGCAGCGGTGAGCGCCGAGACGGGCGAACACCTCGTCACGGTTCGCGTCGGTGACTCCCTCTCGGCAATTGCCCAGGATGAACTCGGCAACGGCAACGCATGGCCTCGCCTGTTCAAGGCCAGCCACGGCAAGCCGCAGCCGAACGCGCTGCCGGTCATCACCGATCCTGACGTGATCTATCCAGGACAGCAGGTCACCGTGCCCGCCACTCGCCCTCGCCCGGGCGGCCCGTCCCCGGACCGTCCGAGCAGCGGCAACACCGGCAGCAAACAGCCCCCCGAGGCAGACCAGGACAACGGCGCCACTCCGCCCGCGACGCCCGACCACAGCACGCCTGCACCCGCGCCATCTTCTCCGGGAACGCCGCCGTCCATCAGCGCCACCCCTGAGCAGCCGACGCCGTCCCCCGCCTCGCCCGAAACCGCCGAACCAGCCCCGGCCAGTGGCCTGTTGAGTCTGCCCACCGTTCTCGGAGCCGGTGCGCTGCTGGCAGCGGCCGTCACCGCGGCCCTCGCCCTGCGCAGGACGCTGCAGCGCAGGCGCACCGACGGCCCCGGTTACGTCCTGCGCGCCGGCCGCGAGGCGGTGGACGCCTGG
>NZ_JBSFZS010000272.1:0-4632 GCF_053600395.1 Streptomyces sp. NPDC005070
CCGTCCAGACGTGAGAAGACGTGGCGCCGCACGCTCGCGAGGTTGGTGGGCCAGGCCCGCTTCAGCTGTGTCCATCCGGCGCTGGTGAGGCGGGCCAGCCAGGCCCGCCCGTCGTCCGGCGACTTCTCCCGTATGACCAGCGACTGTGATTCCAGGCGGTTCACCACGCGGGTCATGCCGCTGAGGGAAAGCCCGCACATATTGGCGAGCTCGCTCATCCGCATCTGATTGTCGGGCACTTCGGAGAGGTGCACCAGAACCATGTACTCGGTGCCGGAAATCGGATGCTCTTCGAGCATGTCCGCGTCGACCAGGCGGGGGAGGAGTGTCATCACTCTGCCCAGGGCCCGCAGGAAGGCTTCCTCGTCACGATGGAGAGGCTCAATAGTGGGTGCATCCGCCATGGGCACAGTGTAAATGGCTCGCCCTGGCCGCAGCCGAGGGGCGTTCGCCCCTTTCCGGTGCACGCCCCGACGACGGAAAGAGGCGGTCGGCGTCGTTTTGCCCGGCGGGTGATGCGCTTTTCGAGCCGCTGTGCCGGAACGGCGGAGGACCGGTCGACGTTTGGTTGCATCGGGAAGTAGAGCGCCCAGGCGTGGGACGTCCTCCGCGGGCGATCGCGTGATGTGGGGCCCGTGGAGTCGCGCGTCCGGACCGGGCCGCACCCGACCGGGGAACAGAGCCCGGCGTGACCGCGCATCGCCGGCCTGGCGGATCCGAGTCGGGGGCCGTGCCACCCCGGTACCTGTGTGTGGAGGGGCCCACTCGCCAGGCCACGCACGGATGCCCGGGACACCGCCTTCGTCGATGTCCCGGGCATCCGCGAGCCGTCAGTGACCGGCGCTCTGGCCACCGTCGACGTGCAGGATCTCGCCGGTGACGAAGGGGGCGTTCTCCAGGTACAGGACCGCGTCCACGGCGTCCTGGATCTCGCCCATGTGGCCCACCGGGTGCATCGCGTCGAGCGTTTCGTGGTACTCCGCCGGGTGCATGGGCGTCCTGATGATGCCGAGGGAAACCGCGTTGCTGCGGATGCCGCGGGCCGCGTACTCGATGGCCAGGGCCTTGGTCGCGGACTGGAGGCCGCCCTTGGTCAGCGAGGCCAGTACCGAGGGCACGTCGGAACTCGCGTGATCGACAAGGCTGGTGGTGATCTGGACGACGTGCCCGCCGCCCTGGTGAAGCATCTGCTCCACGGCCAGCTGCGTGATGCGGAAGAAGCCGGCCACGTTCACGCCGGTCACGCTGTCGTAGTCGGCCTGCGTGTACTCGTGGAAGGGCTTCGACAGGAAGATGCCCGCGTTGTTGACCAGGGCGTCGATGCGGCCGAAGCGCTCGATCGCGGCACTCGCGACGCGCTCGGCGGTGGCGGGGTCGGCGATGTCGCCCTGAACGGTCAGGACGTCCGGGTCATCGGAGGGCGTGATGGTGCGGGAGGTGGCCACGACGGCGTAACCGAGCTTGCGGTAGCCCTCGACCAAGCCGGCGCCGATGCCCTGGGACGCACCGGTGACGACGGCGACCTTCTGGTCAGGTGTGCTCATGGTGATTCTCCGGAGGGGGTGTCTCGTTCGGCTTGACGCCGCTTACCGACGAATATAGACGACCGGTCGACAATAGGCGAACGCGGAGGAGCTGGAGCCCTGCGGCGTGGTCCGGCCGGCCGGTCGTTCCATCCATGTCCGGTCGGTCGTTCCATCCATGTATGGGGGTGTTCAGGCTGTCATGTCGAGTACGACACGGAAGCGAGCCTCGCCCGAGAGCATGCGCTCGTAGGCCTCCAGGGCCTGGTTGAAGGGCATGACCTCGACGCTGGGGCGAATGCCGTGGGCGAGCGTGAACGCGAGGTTGTCCTCGTTCTCGATGGACGAACCGGTCAGGCTGCCGACGATGGACCGCGTTCCGAAGATCAGGTCGGGGGTGGCGACGGTCAGCGGGTCGGGCGCGGCGCCGACCACGACGAGTCTGCCGTGCGGGGCGAGGCCGCTGATCAGCGGGTTCATCGAGGCGCCGCTGGACGCCGTGGCGACGATGAGAGAGGCCCCGCCCAGGTCGCTCAGCGCGGCCCCGGGATCGGTGCTGTCGCTGTCGATGTACTCGTCCGCTCCCAACTGCCGTGCGTACGCCTCCTTCTCCGTCCCCCGCGCCACGGCGGCGACTCGGTAGCCGAGGCTGCGCGCGTACTGCAGGGCCAGGTGACCCAAACCGCCGATGCCCTGCACGGCGACCAGGGCCCCGGCCCTGGTCGGCCCCTGCTGGAGCGCGATGAAGGTGGTCAGGCCCGCGCACAGCAGGGGAGCGGCGTCGATCGCCGAGAGGCCGTCGGGAATCCGCACCAGCCCGCTGGCCGGGGCGTGGACGACCTCCGCGTAGCCGCCGTCGGTCGTCGTGCCCGTCTGGTCCTGGTTGCGGCAGTTCACGAAGTCGCCGCGGCGGCACTGCTCGCACTCCCAGCACGGGCCGTTCAGGAAACCGACGCCGACGCGGTCGCCGGACCGCCAGGCCGTGACACCGGCCCCGACGGCGTCGATGACACCGACGATCTCGTGTCCCGGAACGATGGGGCTCGACGGGTCGGCGCGCAGTCCCTCCACGGCCAGTACGTCGGTGTGGCAGACGCCGCAGGCCTCCACGCGCAGGCGCACCTGGCCGGGGGCCGGATCGATCAGCTCGCGCTCGACCTGTTCGAGGTTGTGGACGCCGGTGGCCTCGAAGGCGCACCGTGCCGCGCCTGCCGATGGACGGCTGCGCCGCGGGTGTCACGTGTGGGGTGCTCGGACCGCGGTGGGGGAGTGACCCGAGGGTGTTCGGCGACTTCCGCCCGGAGGTCAAGCGCGCGTTCGTTTAATACAATATGGTCGGTCATCTCGTCCGGCGCTGTCCTCGAATCCACCGAGCACGCGGACCGGCCTGGCGGTGGACAGCCTCGCGAAGGACGGGATGCGCGCGACAGGCGTCCAGGTGTTTGGAAGAAGGCGGGAACGATGGGGCGAGCGTCCAAGCGGGAAGAGGTCGCCCAGGCGGCCTTCCGGCAGTTCCACGCGCAGGGCTTCAACGCCACCGGTATCAGCGACATCGTCAAGGCCGCCGGTGTTCCCAAAGGCTCGTTCTACAACCACTTCTCCAGCAAGGAGGAGAGCGCCCTCGAGGCCCTGAGCCGGTACGCGGCCTCACTGCGCTTCGAGATGCTGACGGCGCCGGGCCGCCCCCCGCTGGAGAGGCTTCGGGCGCACTTCGAGTTCCTGAGCCAGGACACGGTGGAGAACGGGTTCGTCCGTGGATGTCTCGTGGGCAACTTCGGCGCCGAGGTCGCCGACCACAACGCCGAGATCCGGGCCGCGGTCAAGCAGGGGTTCGACGGGTGGGCGGAGCGAATCCGGCAGGTGCTCACCGAGGCTCAGGGAGCGGGCGACCTGGCCGGCGACCTCGACACGCGGGCGGTCGCGTTGTTCATCCTGAGTGCTTGGGAAGGGGCGCTCATCGTGGCACGGGCCGACAAGTCGGCGGCGGCCGTGGACGCGTTCTTCGGCACTGTCTTCGGCGTGGTGCTGCGCCCGAACTGATCGCCGTTCCGGCGCGGCACCCTGAGGGGAGCGCGCCGGCCCTCGCCGTCCCGGCGGCGTGAAGCGCCGTGTGTCGCGTCCACAGCGCACAGGTTTGACGCAAGACGACCGGCCGTCTACTTTAAAAACAGATAGACGACCGGTCGGCTATTCATCCGAGCCCCCGGAATCCCCGTTCGAACGGAGCAGCTCCATGGACACCGCCCCCGTCAAGCTCGCCGTGATCTACTACTCATCCACCGGCACGATCAGTGAGATCGCCAAGGAGCTTCACGACGCGGGCCTCAAGGCGGGCGCCGAAGTCCGCCTGGTCAAGGCCGCCGAGCTCGCCCCTCAGGCGGCCATCGACTCCAATCCCGTCTGGGCCGCCAACCAGGCAGCCACCGCGGGGATACCCGAGGCCACCACCGAGGACGTCGAGTGGGCGGATGCCGTGATCTTCGGTACGCCGACCCGCTTCGGCAACGTCTCCGCTCAGCTCAAGCAGTTCATCGACACGCTGGGCGGTCTGTGGGCCGAGGGCAAGCTCGCCGACAAGGTCTACAGCGGCTTCGTCTCCAGCGCGACCGCTCACGCCGGACAGGAGGCGACCCTCCTCTCCCTCTACACCTCGATCCACCACTTCGGTGGCATTACCGTCACCCCCGGCTTCACCGACCCGAGCAAGTTCGTGGACGGCAACCCCTACGGCACCTCCCACGTCGACGGCCAGGGCTCCAAGCCCGTGGGCGACGTCACCCGCACCGCCGCCCGGATCCAGGTCGAGCGCGTCATCAAGGTCGCCGGGGTGATCAAGGGGGCCGCCTGACGGCCGTCCCACGATGACGACGGGTGACCGCATGGGGGCGTCGCCCTGGGGCCGGCGGGGTGAAGGCGCCTCGCCGTCCGGTCGGAACAGGCCCCCTGTGCGCGTGCCGGACCGAGCATGCTCCGTGAACATCGAAGGATCTGCCGGTGGGCGACGGCTCAGGTGTCGCCCACCGCGTCGATCCGTGCAGGAAGCAGGAAGCAGGAAGCAGGAAGCAGGAAGCAGGAAGCAGGAAGCAGGAAGCAGGAAGCAGGAAGCAGG
>NZ_JBSFZS010000273.1:0-4569 GCF_053600395.1 Streptomyces sp. NPDC005070
CGCCCAGTTCCACGACCCAGAACTTGGCACGCCCGGTGCCGGACGCCTCGCGTGTGATGCCGACGTTCACCTCCAACTGCACCTGCCCCACGGTGCTTCCGGAGCGGGACCGCCGACGCCGCGCGGAGCTCGGTGAGGTCCTCGCGGGCACGGCATCCGGACGCGGCGGCGACGACGAGATCACCATCTGCAAACTCATCGGCCTGGGTGTCCAGGACCTGGCGGCCGCCGAGGTCGCCCTCGACCGACTGGGCAAGCCAGACGCCCCCCGGGGAGCCGCTCCCGCGCACGCTCGGGAGGTACAGCGGTCATAGGGCGGATGACGGGAGCCGTTGATACGCGAGCAGTGATTGCTCACGCCAGGGGATTGCGCACGGTCGACGATAGCTGTCAGGCGCAGACCCCACCGCGAGAGGAAGCCGCCATGACACTTCTGGACCTTGATGACGTCCGCGACGCCGCGCGGCGCCTCAAAGGCATCACCCTGCGCACCCCTCTGCTACCCGGCCCGGCGGCAGGTGACGAGACCCGCACACTCCTGCTGAAACCCGAAAACCTCCAAGTCACCGGGTCCTTCAAGCTCCGCGGCGCCTACAACCGGCTCGCTTCACTGTCCCCCGCAGAGCGCAAGCAAGGAGTGGTCGCACAGTCGAGCGGCAACCACGGCAAAGCCCTGGCCTATGCGGGACAACTCCTGAACGTGAAGATCACCGTGGTCGTGCCGGACACCGCGGCACCGGTGAAAGTGGACGCCATACGCCGTCACGGCGCGACCGTACACAGCGTTCCCGCCGCTGATCTGGCCACAGCCACGCAGACGCTCGCCGAGGAGTCCGGCTCTGTCGTAGTGCCACCGTTTGACGATCTCGGCGTGATCGCCGGACAGAGCACCGTCGGTCTGGAGATCTTCGAGCAGACCTCGGAGATGGGCCTGACACCGGACACTGTCCTCGTCCCCGTAAGCGGCGGAGGACTGATCTCCGGAGTCGCAGCAGCACTCAAACACCTGCTGCCCGATGTATACGTCATCGGCGTGGAACCCGATACGGCCGCCGACGCCCGGGAGAGTCTCCACACCGGGCAGCGGGTGACCTGGCCCACGACGCTCACCGGCCGCACCCTCGCGGACGGCATGCGCAGCAGCTCAGTGGGCGTGCTCCCGTTCGCGCACATCCAGGAGTACGTCGATGACATCGTCACGGTCTCGGAGAGCGAGATCCGGGAGACCGTCGCCGTACTGGCACGCGAGAGCCACCTCGTGGCCGAGCCTTCGGGCGCTGTCACGACCGCGGCCTACCTCCACCACAAGGACGCCCTGCCTCCCGGCGAACTGCACGTTGCCGTCATCAGCGGCGGCAACATCGACACGAACCTCCTGTCCCGCCTGCTCGCCCGATTCGCGAACGGCACTGTCAGGACAGCGGCGTTGGGAGCGTAGGCGATGCGGCAGGCCGCTGGCCTGCGGTGCGGCAATTGCGGCGGTGAGGTCCTGGACTGGAAGGTCTCCTCCACGATCAGCGGCGCCCGGCGACCTTGACCAGCGTGCTCACTGGGACAGGGCCAGCCGATTGACATCCTCCCCGGCCCAAAGGCCGGGGATTCCCGCCTGCGCCCAGCTGGTCGGCCGGCAGCTCCCGGTGGGTTCCTGTTTCTTCCGCACGGGGGTGCGGGTTGGGCGCTGCGCCGGTACGGGTTGCCGGTCTGACCTGCGCTCCATGGGCGTTTTGGTCTCCGCCTGTCCGGCGGCGACCTTGGATCTTTCGGTGCGGATGTTGCCGGCCGCGTTGACGTCCGGTCGTGGACGGTCCCGCAGCCGGTGCAGGTCCAGGTGCGAACCACGAGGGGCTTGGGCCGTCACTGAACCCGCGCGCCAAGCAGAGCAGGGAGGAACCGGTCCACGCGGGTGAAGGTCCGTCGGTACCGGGCGGCTTTGTACTCCAGCATCGCTCAGTGGACGGACCCGAGGCCGACCCCTCCGTATGCCCTCCAGACGAGCCCTGAACTGCGGGCTGTCACCTCGCTGCCGGCAGTGAACAGCACAGACAGAGGCCATTGTTCCTGCCCACACGCAAGATGAACCTCCCGCCACGGAGCTCCAGTCCGCACTCGCCGGCGGACTCCTTCGATAAGCCTTCGTCGACCCGCTATCGGCCGCCCGAGCTCCGTGATCGGCAACAACGGTCCCAGCACCGTCCGAGAGATCCCCTCGCCCCACACCGCGATCATCACAGCATGAGGCGAGTACCGATCCGACTTCCAAAGCACGTCCTAGTCGGCTGTCGTTCCCGGGAGCACCGCGCTAAGCGAGTACAGGACAGGCAACTGAGTGCCGCTGAAGGGGAACCGGTAGAGGCCATCTGGCCCCTGAGGCAGGATGTGTCGTCCATCAGTCTCGGTCTCCATGTGCTCACCAAGCCGCTCCACGACCAACCCTGCCGAAGCGGCTGCCGTCACGATCTCACCGACCGAATACGGGTATTGCGTGGACTCCTGCGGATCGAGCGGGGCGTCAGCATGAGCGTAAGTCCCAGTCATCGCGTCGTGCTGCGGTGCACCACCTCCATAGGGCCAGTCAGCCACGAAGGGATCGAAAGTGAGCACCGTCTGGAAGACGGGGTGAAGGTCCACGAGAACCAATCGGCCGCCCGGCCGCAGTGCTGTCACCGCACTACCCATCCACGCGTCCAGGTCCCTGATCCAGGACAGGACTCCGTAGGTCGCGACGACAAGGTCGAACCTGCCCGCCAGAAGATCCGGAAGCTGCTGAGAGTCTGCTTCAACGAACTGCGCGGACAAACCGGCGCGCTGAGCCAGTTCTCGTGCCTTCGCGATCGCCCTGGGCGAGAAGTCCAGACCGGTCACGTGTGCGCCCAGACGTGCCCAGCTCAGGGTGTCCATCCCGAAGTGGCACTGCAGGTGAAGGAGATCCTTGCCGGCCACGTCACCCGCGAGTTCTCGCTCGATCCCGCGCAGCGTCTGACCACCGGCGAGAAAGGACTCGACGTTGTACGACCGGTCGTCGGGGTCCGTTCCGTGGAACTCGGCAAGGTCGTCCCACAGGGCCCTGTTGGCCACGAGCTCCTCACCACCGGCCGCACCACCGTCACGGGTATGTACACCCTCAGAATTCTCATCAGCAGCCACGGACGGCCCCTCACTTACTCTTCGGATTAGCCCATATGGCGGATGGAGTGCGTTGACAACGACTGCAGGTGCCGCGAACTCGCCCTAAATCTGGACAGAACGCTTCATGTTTCAGTGTGCATGGTTCCGGAGAGGCGGATAGCGCTGAAATGCAGTGGCCTGCCCGTGACGCTCCGGTCCGGCGTTCCACCCCGGACCCGGCGGCGGACTTCCTTGCCCTGTTCGCCTTCTCTGGCTCCAAGCAGGAGCCCGGCAGATTACATGGACAGAACGATCTTTCCGGTCGTTCGTCCCTGCTCACCCAGGCGGTGGGCGTCGGCCACCTGCTCCAGCGGAAAAACTGTGTCGATGTGAACGTCGAGCAGGCCGTCTTGGACGAGGGAGGCTAGAGATTCCAAGTCGAAGCGGTCAGGTTCCACGAGCATGAAGTCCGCCCGCAGGCCGTTCTCCACAGCCCACTGAACCGACGCGGCATCGGCGCCGTTGAGCGCCACGACCCGGCCCCCGGGTGCCAGCGTGCCCGCCAGTTCCTGGATCTGCCCTGCGACCGTAGCGAGGAGGACATCCACGTTCGTGACTTGCGACGCCACGTCCGCGGTCCGATAGTCGATGACCTCGTCCGCCCCGAGCCTCCTGACGAAGTCGTGTTTTGCGGCGCTCGCGGTACCGATCACGTATGCGCCCCGGGCCTTGGCGATCTGGACTGCCAGGTGCCCCACACCCCCGGCTGCGGCAGGAATGAGAATGCGCTGACCGGCGGCGATCCCGGCCACGGCGACAAGGGCTTGCCAGCCGGTCAGACCCGCGAGGGGAAGTCCGGCGGCTTGGGCATGGCTCAGCCGGGACGGCTTGGCGGCAAGGTGTCTCGAGGGAGCGGTCACGTAATTCGCGTAAGCCCCCGCCTCCGAGGGGAATCGAGGCATGCCGAACACCTCGTCCCCCACCTTGAAGCGAGTCACACCCGGGCCCACAGCCGCCACGACCCCCGAAAGGTCCCAGCCGACCGAGAAGGGCGGATCTCCCAGACCGCCGGCGGCACGCATCTTCCAGTCGACGGGGTTCACTCCTGCGGCCTTCACCTCGACCAGTACCTCTGTGGGTCCCGGTTCCGGCACTTCCACGTCAACGACGTCCAGGACGTCCGGACCACCAAGTCTGCTCTGCATCACTTTGCGCATAATCAATCGATATCAGGTCCTAGGCGTCGAACGGGTGAGCAATGGATGCTCAGGAGGCGACGCCGGCTACCCACCCGAAATGCTTCGGGGCCTGATGAAACAGAGTGGCAGCAAGCGACGCAGTCGAATGCCACCGCTTCGCAGACGGACGACTCACGCTGCGCAAACCTCTCCTGGTGCGGATACGCCAAAGAGGCGCCGCGGCCGGATGCACACCGTGCAAGATCCGGGCTGCGGAGATCGGAAG
>NZ_JBSFZS010000274.1:0-4525 GCF_053600395.1 Streptomyces sp. NPDC005070
CCGCATGGTGCCGGCGGTGAGGCCGGCGGCGGCGGAGGCGATGAGTTCCTCGATCTCCGCCTCGGCCGGCTCGGGGCGCTCGACGACACGGATCGCCTCGGTCGCGGGGACCGTGCCGCGGATCGCGATGGGCTCCTCGGCGTCCGCGAAGTCGAGGCAGAGCGAGAGCCGGGCGGTGCCCGAGGTGCTGCGCGCGGAGTGCGGGTCGGTCGAGTGGATCTTCCACACCTCGCCGCGGCGGATGTGGTACACGATGTCGTTCTCGGAGTGCAGCGACTCCTCGCCGGTACGCAGCGGGATCTGCAGCCGGGTGCCCGGCTCGGCCCACTCCAGGAAGTCCACGTGCGGGGCGATGATCCCCTCGCGCAGGGCGAAGATCCGCACCCACTGCAGACGGTCGAGCGGGAAGTGCCCGGTCACCAGGGACATGATGTTCGGCAGCTTCTTTCCCAGTTCGGTCAGGGAAAGGCTGCCCTCGTGGGGGCGGAAAGCGACGTCGGAATCGGCGCCGCTGCCGTTGGCCAGCACATGGGACGACCAGGACCCGAAGGTGAAGGTGTCGTATTCGCCGCCGTACTCGTGCCCGTCCACGATGGACAATTCCGGGCCCAGGTCGTACGAATCGATGGGCAGTACCGCAAGCCGTTCCGACTTCAGCAAGGAAATCTCCTCCAGCACATGATTGTCCGAGGTGCCCGAAAAACCGCTGGGCGTTCCACCCGATCGTCACCATAATTCTTCCCCGTCGGGCAAGGCAACGACGCGGCGCAGCACACGACTTGGCCGAACCGGCCGGTTCCGGCCGCCGCCGCCCCATGCTCCGGACGGCACCGGAAAGCGCGCCGCCATACGCTCCGGACAGCACCGCGACAAGCGCCGCGCTGTCCTGCCGACAGGACAGCCCACCGCCCGTCGCGGCGGTCCGCGCGGTCATCTCTTGCCTGGCGTTTCCCCGGCCATCTACCGTGGCAGCGCGGTGACTTCGGGCACGCCTGCCGCACAGGCGATCCATCACTTTCGGGTCTGTCGGGTCGCTGCGTCGACCTTCCGGCAGCGGCATGGACGGGCATTCCCGTCCGATCGAGGAAGGAAAAGGCTGGAAATGGAATCTTCGCCGAAGGTGATCAACCAGCGGGGCGGACAGAACGGGACGCCGGAAGAGGAAGCCGCGTCTCCCGGTGCGCCGGAATCGCTCGTGGAGGAAGTCTCGGCACTGTGGGCGAAACACTTCGGCGACCGTGAAGTCGGCCCGGAGGACGACTTCTTCGTGCTCGGCGGCAATTCGCTCACCGGAATCAAAATCATCGAGCAGGTGGCGAAGGACTACGGCGTCCAGCTCTCCGTGCGCGACTTCTACCTCGCGCAGACCCCCACCCGGGTCGCCGAGCTGATCGAGCAGGGGAGGAGCAGGACGTGAGGCTGACGCCCGGCCCCGCACGCGACGTCGACCTCGACACCCTCGACCTGTTCGACCTGGACCTGTACACCTCGGGCGATCCGCACCCGGTCTGGGACGTCATGCGGGCGAAGGCGCCGCTGCACCACCAGGTCCTGCCCGACGGACGCCAGTTCTGGTCGGTGACCCGCCACGAGGACGTGTGCCGCGTGCTCGGCGACCACCGCGAGTTCACCTCCGAACGCGGCACGACACCCACCCACGTCGGGATCGACGACCCCGCGGCGGGCAAGCTGCTGACCTCCACCGACCCGCCCCGGCACACCGAGGTCCGCCGGCCGCTCGGCTCCAAGCTCACCGCCCGGGCGGTGAAGTCCTGGGAGGACTCGATCCGCGGCACGATCCGGCGTTTCCTCCAGCCGGCCCTCGACGGCGAGCTCTTCGACCTCGCCGAACGGGCCCTGCTCCTGCCGGCGATGGTCACCGGCCCGCTGCTGGGCATCCCCGCGAAGGACTGGGAGGAACTCGTCCAGCTCACCGCGATGGTGACCGCCCCCTCGGACCCGCACTTCATGGTCGGCCACGAGGCCGCCACCCTGGCCATCTCCCACCACGAGCTGGTCAACTACGTCACCGAGTGGGTCAGGCGGCGCCGTGCGGCCGGCGGCGAGGACGACACCCTGCTCGCCCACCTGATGAGCGTCAGCGCGGGCGGCGCACCGCTGAGCGACGAGGAGATCGCCCTCGACGGCTACAGCATCCTGCTGGGCGCCAACGTCACCACCCCGCACACCGTCTCGGGCACCGTGCAGGCCCTCATCGAGCGGCCCGAACAGTTCGACAAGGCGCAGGCGGACCCGACGCTGATCCCGAACCTGGTCGAGGAGGGGCTGCGCTGGACCTCGGCCGCCTGCAACTTCATGCGCTACGCGGTCGACGACGTCCACATCGGCGGGGGCACGATCCCGGCCCGCGCCGCGGTCGTCGCGTGGATCGGCTCGGCCAACCGCGACGAGTCCCTCTTCCCCGACCCGCACACCTTCGACATCACCCGGCCCAACGCCAAGCGGCAGGTCGCCTTCGGGTTCGGACCGCACTTCTGCATCGGCGCGCCGCTGGCCCGGCTGACCCTGCGGATCTTCTTCGAGGAGCTGCTGGAGCGGTTCGGACCGATCGAGCTCGCCGGTGAACCGCAGCACCTGCGGTCGTACTTCATCGCCGGGATGACCCACCTCCCCATCGTCGCGCAGAAACGAAAGACGCCATGACAACCGGCTCCGCCATCGCCCTGTCGCCCTGGTTCGTCCGGCCGCCCACCGACCACCCGGCCCGGCTCTTCTGCTTCCCCTTCTCCGGATCGGGCGCCTCCGCCTTCAGCGCCTGGCCGGCCGCGCTGGAGGACATCGAGGTCTGCCCGGTGCAGTTCCCCGGCCGCGAGAACCGGCTCGGCCACCCCCACTACGGCACCTACGAGAACCTCGCCGCCGACCTGGTCGAACCCCTGACACCGCTGCTCGACCGGCCGTTCGCGTTCTTCGCGCACTGCGCGGGCGCCCTGCCCGCCTACGAGACCGCGCTCAGGCTCGCCGAGGCCCAACTGCCCACACCGGACTGTCTGTTCGTCTCCGGCCAGCCCGCCCCGCACGACGCCGCGCGTGACCCGATGCTCACCATGACCGAGTCCGAACTGCGCGACGAGGTCGAGGCGTTCGTCCGCGGCCGGGGCATCGAACCGCGCCCCGACATGCTCGACCTGGGCCTCATGGTCCTGGCACGCGACCACGCCGCCGCCAAGAAGTACCGGCGCCGGACGCCGGCCGCGGTCGACTGCCCCATCGTCGTCCTGCACTGGCGCGACGACGAGGACGTGACCCTGGCCGATCTCCAGGGCTGGCGCCAGTACGCCGACTCCGTCGAGTTCCGGGTGGTCGGCGGCGGCCACTACGACTTCATGAACGCGCCGGACGAGCTGTCGAAGCTGCTGACCCGCTGGCTGTGAGCGCCCCGCCCCCGGGCCCGGAACGCCCCGCCCTCACCCGCGGCGGTGAACCCCCGCCCTCACCCGCGGCGGTGAGCGCCGTACCGCCGCGCGTGCCCGCCGTACACCGAAGGAACCGGAAGGAACACTCATGCGTGGCGCAGCCACCGATATTGCCGTGATCGGGATGTCGTGCCGCTTCCCCGGTGTGCACGGCGTGGCCGAGTTCTGGGACCTGCTGCGCGAGGGGCGGTCCACCATCGGCACGTTCCCCGCGCGGCGGGCCGCCGACGCCCGATCCGCCTACCGGTCCCACCCGGACGCCGCCACCCTGGACTCGGGCTCGTTCCTGGAGACCGTCGACGGCTTCGACGCCGCCTTCTTCGACATCACGCCCGGGGAAGCCGCCGCCATGGACCCCGTGCAGCGCCTGGGCCTGGAACTCGCCTGGGAGGCCGTCGAGGACGCCCGCCTGCCGGCCGCCGCGCTGGCCGGCCGCGAGGTCGACGTCGTGGTCGGCGCCGGCCCCTCCGGCTACGAACTGCTGCGCAAACTGTCCGGCAGCGACCGGGACGACCCCTACGCCGCGCTCGGCTCCAGCGGCGCGCTGATCGCCAACCGGATCTCGCACCTGTTCGACGTGCGCGGCATGAGCCTGTGCGCGGACTCGGGCCAGTCCTCCTCCCTGGTGTCGCTGGCGCTGACCTGCGAGCGGATCCGCGGCGGCGCGGTGGACATGGCGATCGCCGGCGGCGTGCACCTGATCGTCGACCCCGAGGCCGGAGCCGGGCTGGCGAACCTGGGCGCGCTCTCACCCGACGGCCGCTGCTACCCCTTCGACGCGCGCGCCAACGGCTTCACCCGCGGCGAGGGCGGCGCGTTCGTCGTCCTGAAACGGCTCGACCTCGCCGTCGCCGACGGCGACCCCGTCCACGCGGTGGTGCGCGGCTGGGGCGTGAACAGCGGAGGCGCCTCCTCCCGGATACCGGACCCCAGCCCCACCGGGCAGGCCGCGGCCGTGCTGTCCGCCGTGCGCCGCGCGGGCCTCGCGTTCGAGGACGTCGACTACGTCGAGGCCCACGGCACCGGCACCCGGCTCGGCGACCCGGCCGAACTGGCGGGCCACGGCGGTCGCGAGCGGTGACCTGTCG
>NZ_JBSFZS010000275.1:0-4502 GCF_053600395.1 Streptomyces sp. NPDC005070
GCATAGGAAGCCATGGACTCTTTGACACAGGCCCTGCTGTCCGGGGCCGGCCCGGACGAACTCGGGCGCCACGAACTCCCCTCCCACTACGAGGCGGCGCACCTCCTGGCCGCGGACCTCGGCATGTTCGACGGCGTCGCGGACAACGACGTCCGCAAGTCGCTGCACGTCGGACAGGTCCCCCTGCCGGACATCGCGCCGGACGAGGTGGTCGTCGCCGTCATGGCGAGCTCCATCAACTACAACACCGTATGGTCGGCGACGTTCGAGCCGGTGCCCACCTTCGAGTTCCTCAAGCGCGGCGCCCGCCAAGGAGGTTGGGCCGCCCGGCACGACCTGCCCCACCATGTGGTCGGCTCGGACGCCGCCGGCGTCGTCGTACGCGCCGGGGCCGGAGTGCGGCACTGGAAGACGGGCGACCACGTCGTCGTGAGCTGTGTCCAGGTCGACGAGCAGGAACCGGCCACGCACGCCGACGCGATGCTCGGGCAGGGGCAGAAGATCTGGGGCTACGAGACCAACTTCGGCGGCCTCGCCCACTACGCGGTGGTCCGCGCCAGCCAGCTCCTGCCCAAACCGGCCCATCTGACCTGGGAGGAGTCGGCCGGCGTACTGCTGACCGCGGCGACCTCCTACCGGATGCTGGTCGGCGACAACGGCGCCCGCATCAAGCAGGGCGACATCGTCCTCATCTGGGGCGCCACCGGCGGCCTCGGCGCGTTCGCGGTGCAGATGGTCAAGAACGCGGGCGGAATCCCCATCGGCGTGGTCGGCTCCGAGCACAAGGCCGAGGCGCTGCGCCACCTGGGCTGCGACGTGGTCATCAACCGCAACGACATCGGCATGGGCGGCGACGACGCGCCCACCCCCGAGCGCACCATCGAGCTGGGCAAACGACTCGGACGGGAGATCCGCCGACAGGTCGGCGAGGACCCGCACGTCGTGTTCGACTACGTCGGCCGGGCCACCTTCGGGATCTCCGTGTTCGTCGTGCGCAAGGGCGGCACCGTCGTCACCTGCGGCTCCAGCACCGGCTACGACCACCACTTCGACAACCGCTACCTGTGGATGAACCTCAAACGGATCGTCGGCAGCCACGCCGCGAACCTCCAGGAACAGGCCGAGTGCAACCGGCTCTTCCAGCTCGGCCACCTCTCGCCGATCCTGTCCGAGGTCTTCCCCCTGGCGGACGTGGGCGAAGCCGCACGCCTGGTCCAGAACAACCAGCACATCGGCAAGGTCGGCGTGCTCTGCCTCGCCCCCGAACAAGGACTCGGCGTCACCGACCCCGCCCTGCGCGAGAAGATCGGCCCCCAGCGCCTCAACCCGCTGCGCCCGGGCGCACCCGACCACACCGGGGTGTCCTGACATGGGCATCGGCATACTCTCCACCGGCTCCTACCTGCCCAAGCACGAGGTCGGCAACGACGAGGTCGCCGAACGCGTCGGCGTCACCGCCGAGTGGATCGAACGCAAGACGCAGATCAAATCCCGGCGCTACGCCGCCGACCACGAGGCGACCTCCGACCTGGCGGTCAAGGCCGCCGAACGCGCCCTGGAGCAGGCCGGGCTCGGACCCGAGCAGATCGACCACATCATCGTCTCCACCTCCACCGGGGACTTCCCGCAGCCGCCCACCTCCTACCTGGTGCAGCACGGCCTGGGCGCCTACGCCGCGGCCTGCTTCGACGTCAACGTCGTGTGCAGCGGCTTCGTCTACGCCCTGGCGCTGGCCCACAGTCTGGTGACCGTGAACCCGGCCGCCCGCATCCTGGTGATCGGCGCGGACGTCTACTCGCGGATCCTGGACTTCACCGACCGCAGGACCGCGATCCTGTTCGCCGACGGCGCCGGCGCCGCCATCGTCGGCACGGTCCCCGACCCGTACGGGATCATCGCCACCGATCTGGCCAGCCGCGGCGACGCCCACCATCTGATCCGTGTCGAGGCCGGCGGCAGCCGCCGACCCGCCTCGGCGGCGACCGTCGCCGAGGGCGCCCACTACTTCAAGATGGACGGCCGCGGGGTACGGGACTTCGTCGCCGAGCACGTCCCGCCCGCGCTCCTCGCCCTCACCGCCAGGGCCGGCGTCGACATCGGCGCGGTCGGCCACTTCGTACCGCACCAGGCCAACGGCGTGATGCTCGGCGAGGTCGTCGAGCGCACCGGACTCGGCGCCGCGCACACCCACCGCACGCTGACCAGGTACGGCAACGTCGGCAGCGCCTCCGTCCCGGTCGCCCTGGACGAGGCCAACCGCACCGGCGCCCTCAAGAGGGGTGACCTGGTGCTGCTCGCCGGGTTCGGCGGCGGCATGTCGATCGGAGCGACACTTCTGAACTGGGGGACCCAGACATGACCTTGTCCACACACCAGGCCGGCGCCGGCATCGAGCGGGTGGGCGTCGCCGGCAGCGGCATCATGGGCACCGGCATCGCCGAACTGTGCGCCAAGACCGGACTGGACGTGAAGGTCGCGGTGTTCTCCGAGGCCTCGCTCGTGAGCGCGCCGCGGCGGCTGGCCGCCTCCCTCGACCGGGGCGTGGCCAAGGGCAAACTCACCGCGCCCGAACGCGACGCGGCCCTGGCCCGGGTCTCCTTCACCCGCGACCTCGCCGACCTCGCGGACCGCCAACTGGTCATCGAGGCGGTCAAGGAGGACGAGCAGCTCAAGCTGGAACTGTTCGCCACCCTCGACAAGACCGTCGAGGACCCCGACGCGATCCTGGCCACCAACACCTCCTCCATCCCCGTCGTACGGCTCGCCGCCGCGACCCGCCGCCCCGGCCAGGTCCTCGGCATCCACTTCTTCAACCCGGTGCCCGCACTGCCGCTGGTCGAGCTCGTCTCCTCGGTCCTGACCGACGAGTCGGTCGGCGAACGGGCGCTGGTCTTCGTCCGCGACACCCTGGGCAAGAAGCCGATCGCCTCCCCGGACCGGGCCGGCTTCCTCGTCAACGCCCTGCTCTTCCCCTACCTGCTGTCCGCGATCCGCATGGTCGAGTCGGGCCTGGCCACGGCCGAGGTCGTCGACCAGGGCATGACGCAGGGCTGCGCGCACCCGATGGGCCCGCTGCGGCTCGCCGACCTCATCGGCCTGGACACCACCGTCTCCATCGCCCGCGCCATGTACGAGGAGTTCAAGGAGCCCCTGTACGCGCCGCCGCCGCTGCTGCTGCGCATGGTCGAGGGCGGTCTGCTGGGCAAGAAGTCCGGCCGCGGCTTCCACACCTACGCGTGAGCGGGCATCTTTGATCCTCCGTTCATGAGCGGCGCACAGGGCGTCCACTACAGTGATGCGCGGGCCGTGACTGGCGCTGAGGTGGAGTACCACCGGGGAGCGGTCTGACGAATCGGTCGATGCCGTGCGCCTGGGCGAGTGGTCAGCGACGCCTGGAGGCGACCGTGTCCCAGTCCCGGACAGCCCAACTCATGGACGGTGTAGGCCCTGCCCGGCGCATCGTCGAGGAGACATCGGGCAGGGCGGCAGAGCTTGCGCGGCGCGTCGGTGTGACGCCCTGCCTTGCAACGGTGCTGGTGGGTGAGGATCCGGCGTCGGTGACGTACGTCCGTATGAAGCGGGCCCGTTGCGCGAAGGCGGGCATCGAGTCGCGGCTCGTCGGCCTGCCGGCCACCACGACGACCGCCGAGCTGGTGGAGAGGCTCCGGTCCCTCTCGCAGGACGCCGGCGTGCACGGCATCCTGCTGCAGCATCCCGTGGGCCCGCACATCGACGAGCGGGCGGCGTTCGAGGCCATCGCGCCGGAGAAGGACGTCGACGGGGTCACCATGAGCTCCTTCGGGGCGATGAGCTTCGCCCTGCCCGGTTTCGCGTCGTGCACCCCGGGCGGGATCATGCGGCTGCTGGACGAGTACGACGTCGAACTCGCGGGCCGGCGTGCCGTTGTCGTGGGCCGCAGCGCGATCCTCGGCAAGCCCGTCGGAATGCTCCTGCTCGCCCGGGACGCCACCGTCACCTACTGCCACTCCCGGACGGCCGATCTGGCCGCGGCCGTGCGGGAGGCGGACATTGTCGTGGCGGCCGTGGGACGGCCTCGGCTCATCAGCGGCGAGGACGTCAAACCGGGGGCCGTCGTGATCGACGCCGGATACAACCCCGGCAACGTCGGCGACGTCGACTTCGACACCGCCCGCACCCGTGCCCGCCTGATCACGCCGGTCCCCGGCGGGGTCGGACCCATGACCATCGCGGTCCTGCTGGCCCAGACGGTCGACGCGGCATCCATCCAGCTCGGGCTCGGCCGGTGAGTGAGGACAGGCTGAGGCTCGGCGCGCAGGACGATCGGCTCACCCGCTGACCCGGCTTCAGCACAGAGGGGAGGAGGGGCCCGGGCCCCTCCTCCCTCCTGTGGCGCCTGCGTGGCGCCCCTTCAGGAAGCGGCGGCCCGCGTGAGAAGTCCCTCGGTGATCAGGAAGGCAGTGAACGAATGAAACGGGTGACCCGAAATGGTTTGATCGCCGCGGCCGCCGCCTCGGGCGCGC
>NZ_JBSFZS010000276.1:0-4485 GCF_053600395.1 Streptomyces sp. NPDC005070
GTTGCACCCCGCGCGTTGCGTGGAGCGCAACGCGCGGGGCCGTTCTTGCATGTCCGGGGTGTCGCACGCCAAGGTGGCCGTTCCGGCCGAGGCAACCGACACTCCCGAGGTGCAGGCATGAGCAGTGGTGCAGGGCCGTCGCGCGGCGCGGGCGGCGGCTGGACCAGACGGCGGTTCGTCGGCGCGCTGGCGGGGGCCGCCGCGATCGCGACGGTCCCGGCCTGCGCGGGGCCCCGGGAGGACCGCGCCGGGACGACGCCACGCCCCGAGGCGCCGGCGGCCGGTCCCTCCGCTTCCGCGTCCGCGCCTTCGTCCCCGGCACCCTCTTCCGCTTCCGCGTCCCCGGCTCCCTCCTCCGGTCCGCGTCGGCTGTTCCTGGGCACCTACACCTCGGGGGACGGCGGCGGGAAGGGGATCGGTGTCGCCACGTACGACGCGGCGACCGGCGCGGTCACCGGCGGCGAGGTGGTGACGGGCGTCGACAACCCGTCCTTCCTCGCCGTGCATCCGGACGGCCGGGCGCTGTACGCCGTCGACGAGCAGAACGCGGGCGCGGTGACGGCCGTGCGTCTCCCGGGGACCGAGGTGCTCGGCAGCCGCTCCACCGGAGGCTCGGGCCCCTGCCATCTGTCCGTGCATCCGAGCGGCCGCTGGCTGCTGAGCGCGAACTACGCGTCGGGAAGCGTCGCGGTGCATCCCATCGAGGCGTCCGGCGCGCTCGGCGAGCGCACCGATCTGGTCACGCACACGTCCCCGGCGCCCGGTCCCGGCCAACAGGGCCCGCACGCGCACCAGTTCGTCACCGGTCCGGACGGCGGGCATCTGCTCGCCGTCGACCTGGGCACCGACACGGTGTACACCTACCGTCTGGACGAGACCCGGGGCACGCTCACCGAGGTCTCCCGGGCGCGGACGAGGCCGGGCGCGGGCCCGCGTCATCTCACGTTCCACCCCGGCGGCCGGTACGCGTATCTCGCCAACGAGGCCGACAACACGGTGGCGGTGTGCGGCTACGACCCGGCGACGGGCCGCCTCTCGGTGGGCGAGGCACAGTCCACGGGCACGGGAGGCGGCAGGAGTTACCCGGCCCAGTTCCTGGTGACGCCGAACGGGTCGTACGCGTTCCTCGCCAACCGGGGTCACAACAGCCTGACGCGGTACGCCGTCGAGGCGGACGGAGCCCGGCTGCGGCTGCTGGACACGGTGCCGGTCGGCGGCGACTTCCCGCGGCACATCGCCCTCTCGCCGGACGGACGGCTGCTGTTCGCGGCGAACCAGCGGTCGGGCACCGTCACGGTCTTCGGGGTCGATCAGGCGAGCGGTGAACTCCGGCGCGCGGGCGAGCCGTTCGCCTCACCCCTCGCGGTCTGTGCGCTGCCGCTGTAGCGGACGGGGGCAGGAGGCGAGGCTCGCCTGGGTGAGCAGGACATGCATGCGCTCCGTGAGCTGGGAGACGTCGTCGGCGGGCGCGTGGAACGGCAGGCGTACGTCGCCGTTGCCGCGCGCCCGTTCGATGCGCAGGGTGAGTCCGTGGCGGTCGACGGCGAGGGGCTGGACGCGCACCGCGCCGTGCAGGCTGTCCGGTTCGACGAGACGGGTGATCCGCTCGACGGCGTCCGGGTGGGAGTCGGCGAGATGGGTGAGGAGCTGTGCCTCGGCGAGGGCGAGCGGGTCGGGCTGTGCCTCGGCGAGCTCGTCCAGGTCGACCAGCACGGTCCCGTCGGGCCGGCGCAGCACCGCGCGGGTGGGCCGGAACGCGAGCTGTCCGTCCTCGGGGACGAACCAGCCGGCGAGCCAGAGCCGGGCCCGGATCCGGTTCCGTACGGGAACCGGTGCGACGTCGGCGAACTCCAGGACGGCGGACGGCTCTCCGCGCGGGGAGCAGATGGCCGCGGCGAGCAGCGCGCTGTCCTCGGGCACCCGCAGCAGCACCCGGCCGTCGGCGGCGACGGAGTGCGCGCCGACGAACTCCTCCCGGCCGCCCTCGGCGGTCACCGCGCAGGACCAGGCCGCGGCGAGCACCGAGCGGGCGTGCTCCGCCGCGGCGGGCGCGGCCGTCCAGGTGTAACGGTCACCCATCAGCTTCCTCCTTAGGTAAGGCTTGCCTAACCTATCGAAGATCGGGGCGTACGCCAACCACACCGCGCCGATCGAAGGGCCGGGCCTGGATCCACGCCCGCCCGGAAGGGGCGTCGCGGCCGCCGGGGAGAGCGGACCTCAGGGCGTGATCGCCCCGAGCAGCGCCCGCGCGCACAGATCCCGCACCTGGTCACGGGTCAGGTCCGCGCCCCGCAGCCACTCCAGGCAGACGGCCGTGGTGAAGGCCAGCCACCCCCGGACGGCGATCCGCAGTTCGGGCCGGTCCTCGGCCGACCGGCCGAGCTCGGGATCCGCGGCGAGGGCCGAGAGGATCTGCGCCTCCTGCGCGGCCAGCGCCTGCCGATAGACCCTGCGCACGGCCTGATCACCGGCCGCGTCGGCACGATGGAAGGCACGGAACCCGTGCGCGTGCTCCTCCACGTACCCGAGGAAGGTGTCCAGGCCCGCGCCGAGCTGCTCGCGCACCGCGACGCCGGGCACCGCCGCGGTCATCCGCAGCATCCGCCCGCTCTCCCGCTCGACCACGGCGGCGAAGAAGTCCCGCTTCGTCGGGAAGTAGTGGTACAGCAGTCCGCGCGAGACTCCGGCGATCTCCGCGACCTGCTCGATCCAGACGTCGTCGTACGGACTCTCCGAGAACAGACGGGCGCCGACCGACAGAAGCTGCTCCCGGCGCGCCTCGGTACTGAGCCGGCGGCGTGCGCGCTCCCCCTGCTTCCCCGTCATGCCCGCACTTTACTTGACGCCGGTTCAACAACGGGATCAGACTGAACTCCGCTATTGAACTCACGTACAACAGACTCAACCTGCCCGAGTCACAAGGGAGATGGCGTCATGGCGGAGACGAAGGCGGCGCGGCCCAAGGGGTTCCGCAGCGCGGAACTGGGCTGGCCGGAGCTCCACCGCATCCCGCACCCGCCACGCCGCGTCCCGCTGGTCGGCGATGTGCTCGGCGCGAACATCCGTTCCCCGCTCCAGGACTCCATGAAGTTCGGGAAGGAGCTCGGACCGATCTTCCGGCGCCGGGCCTTCCGCAACGAGATCGTCTTCGTCTGGGGCGCCGGGCTCGCCGCCGAACTGGCCGACGAGTCGCGGTTCGCGAAGCACGTGGGCCTGGGCGTCGCCAACCTCCGTCCGGTCGCCGGGGACGGGCTGTTCACCGCCTACAACCACGAGCCCAACTGGCAGCTCGCGCACGACGTCCTCGCCCCCGGTTTCGGCCGCGAGGCCATGGAGGGCTACCACCCCATGATGCTGGCCGTGACCGAGCGGCTGACGGACCACTGGGACCGGGAGCAGGCCGCGGGCCGCGCCGTGGACGTGCCCGGCGACATGACGAAGCTGACGCTGGAGACGATCGCCAGGACCGGCTTCGGCCATGACTTCGCCTCCTTCGAGCGCTCCCGGCCGCACCCCTTCGTGAACGCGATGGTGGGCACGCTGACCTACGCGCAGCGCCTCAACGTCGTCCCCGTCCCGCTCGCGCCGCTCCTGCTGCGGGGCGCCTCCCGGCGCAACGCGGCGGACACGGCCTACCTCAACCGCACGGTCGACGCCGTGGTGGCCGCCCGCCGGAGCGCCGGCGGCGGCGACGGCGACCTGCTCGACCGCATGCTGGAGACGGCCCACCCCGAGACCGGGGAACGGCTGACCCCCGAGAACATCCGTCGCCAGGTCATCACCTTCCTGATCGCGGGCCACGAGACCACTTCGGGCGCCCTGTCCTTCGCCCTGCATTACCTCGCCCGGCACCCCGAGACGGCCGCCCGCGCGCGTGCCGAGGTCGAACGCGTCTGGGGCGACACGGACCGGCCCGGCTACGAGCAGGTCGCCAAGCTCCGTTACGTCCGCCGGGTCCTCGACGAATCGCTGCGCCTGTGGCCGACGGCACCGGCGTTCGCGCGCGAGGCCCGTCACGACACCGTGCTCGGCGGTGTCCACCCGATGCGGCAGGGGGCGTGGGCGCTGGTACTGACCGCGATGCTGCACCGCGACCCGCAGGTGTGGGGCACCGACGCGGAGGGCTTCGACCCGGACCGCTTCGACGCGAAGGCGGTACGGGCCCGGCCCGCGCACACCTTCAAGCCGTTCGGCACCGGAGCCCGCGCCTGCATCGGCCGCCAGTTCGCACTGCACGAGGCGACGCTGGTCCTCGGACTGCTGCTGCGCCGCTACGAGCTGCGGCCCGACCCCGGCTACCGGCTGCGGGTGGCCGAGCGGCTGACCCTGATGCCGGAGGGGCTGCGCCTGCACCTCGAACGGCGCGCGCCGGTGGCGCCGGGGCGGGCGGCGACGCTGGCCGGCACGGCCATCCGTACGTTCATGAAGTGGGGCGACGACATCCCCGCGAAGTTCGACCTGTCCTCGCTGCGGGTGCTCGGATCG
>NZ_JBSFZS010000277.1:0-4420 GCF_053600395.1 Streptomyces sp. NPDC005070
GTGTCCGCCTTGCGGTTCTCCTTGTCGAGCCGGTCCGTCACCTGGTCGTTCACGGCCTCCACGAAGGCGTCCTGCTTGGCCTTCTGGAGGGATTCGGCCTCCACCTCGGTGTGCCACAACAGGCATCGGGCGGCGCCCGGAAGACCGAGGAAGGCGTGTTCGGCGAGCTTGCGGTTCTCGCCCGTCATGGACTTCGCCGCGCGCATTCCGCGGCCCCCCGCGGGTTTCCTCAGGGCCGGCAGGGCGTCGCATATCCGGTCGTCCGCCGCCCAGGTCCGGACGGTGTCCCGCACCGTCACGAGGAGTTCGGGCCGCAGCGCGAGAGCCTGCTCGCCCTCGCCCAAACGGTCGAGGACGTGCTGGAAGGAAGCGTCGGTCACCAGGGAGGCGACCCGCGACGAAGTGGCGAGGCAGATCACCGCGTAGTCGTACGCCGGCCGCCAGTGCCGGGCCGTCAGCAGGGCGACGGGGCGCGTGGTGTCGGCCTCCGCCCCGCCTCTGAGCACAGCGGCGAGTTCGTCGTCGGGCTCGCCGAAATATCCGCCCGGCGGACGATCGGGCAGCGGCGGGTGGGGGGTGCGCACGGGAGCGGGTTCCTTCCGAGGTGCAAGGTGGCACACAGGTCGTGCTTGCCCGTCGAAAAGGAATCCCGATTGGTGTGGACCTTTTGACGGAGCGCCGGGAGAACGGCCGGGGACGAAGGCCGTGCGGCGACCGTCGCTCAGGGAGCCTCTTGGGCTCGTCGACAGCCGGGAATGGCGAACAGCGATTCAGACCCGGCCCTTGACCAAGCGCGGGAGGCTCACCCTCGCACAACACACTCGTCACCAACAAGGCGCACGGGCGAGATCAGCCTTATTGAAATCCCGTCAAAAGCGAACGGCGGCCCGGCGGGGCCGTACCGGCCCTCCCCGCTTCCCGCGCCCCGTGCGAACCGTGCGCGCGCACCGGGTTCTCACGCACGCTCCCTGCGTACGGAGCACCACCGTCCGCGGATCCGTGCGCAGGGTCGTCCCGCACGCACGACTGTCCGGGCTCTTCGTGTTCGAGGGTGCGCACGACGCCCAGCCACTACTCTGGGACCGGACGACGCGCAGGTTCACTGTGAGTGTGCGTACAAGGGAAAGTGGCGACGATGAGCCCGGTCCACCCTCTCGACGAGGCCGCCACCGCACGGGCGGTCATCGACGGGAACGGCACCCTGATCCACTGGAGCGAGGGCGCCCGCCGGCTCCTCGGTCACACCTCCGAGGAGGTCGAGGGCCGCCCGGCGGCGGATCTCCTGGCCCCCGGAACCCCGGGTTCGCTCCCGGGGTCGGCCGGCGACCGCCGGTACGGAGTGCTCGCCCTGCGCCACCGCGACGGCCGGATCCTGTCCGTGTGGCTGCTCGCCCACCGTCTGGAGCGGGACGGGGCCTGGCTCGTGGTCACCCCGCTGGAGCGCCGGGAACCCCGCGCCCTCCAGGACCCGCTGATCCGCGCCGTCCTCGCGCAGGCGCCCTGCGCCATGGCCGTCTACGACGAGCGGCTGCGGCTGTACGGCCTCAACGACGCGATGTCCGAGGTGACCGGCCTCCCCGAGGACCGCATCCGGGGTCTCAGGGTCTCCGAGATCGGCTCCCGGCGGAACGGCGAGCTGGTCGAACGGGAGATGACCGAGGTCCTCGCGTCCGGCCGGGCCCGTGCCGTGGAGACGTACGCGCGCGGCGGCGGCGAGGATCGGGCGCACCACTGGCTCGTGCGGATCGCCCCGCTCACCGACACCCATGGACGCGTGATCGGCGTGTGTGTGTCCGCGCACGACTTCACCGAGCAGTACCGCGCCCGCGAGCGGCTCCAGTTGGTCAACGAGGCGAGCGTGCGCATCGGCACCACCCTCGACGTCACCCGGACGGCCCAGGAGCTGGCCGACGTCTGCGTCCCCGCCCTCGCCGACTTCGTCAGCGTCGACCTCCTCGACCCCCCGGAGGACGGCGGCGAGTACGACGTCGGGCCCCCGGCCGCCCCGGTCACGCTCCGCCGTGCCGCCCACCGGTCGGTGAACGAGGGCAGCCCGGAGGCGGTCCTCGAACCCGGCGACGTCGACGTCTATCCCGCGTCCTCGCCGCAGGCCGACTCGCTGATCGCCGGCCGGCCCCTCGTCGCGCCGAACGCGGCCGGCACGCTGGAGGAGTGGCTGAGCTCGGACGGACCGCGCGGCAGACGTGTGCGGGAGTACGGCGTCCACGCCACCATGTCGGTGCCCGTCCGGGCCCGCGGCCGGACCCTCGGTGTGGTCGTCCTCAGCCGGTTCCGGCGGCCCGACCCCTTCACCGCGGACGACGTGCTGCTCGCCGAGGAGGTCACGGCCCGGGCCGCCGTCTGCATCGACAACGCCCGCCGCTTCTCGCGCGAGCGGCAGACCGCGCTGGCCCTGCAGCGCAGTCTCCTCCCCCAGTCCCTCCCCCGGACGGCGGCCCTGGAGGCGGCTTCGCGCTATCTGCCCGCGGCGCGTGCCGGGGTCGGCGGCGACTGGTTCGACGTGATCCCGCTGTCCGGGATGCGGGTCGCCATGGTCGTCGGCGATGTCATCGGCAACGGCATCCAGGCCTCGGCGACCATGGGCCGGCTGCGCACCGCCGTCCGTACCCTCGCCGACATCGATCTGGCCCCGGACGAACTGCTCACCCACCTCGACGACCTCGTCGTACGGCTCTCGGCCGAGGCCGGGGCCGAGGGGACCACCGGAGAGGTGGGCGCCACCTGCGTCTACGCGGTGTACGACCCGGTCTCCCGGCGCTGCACGCTCGCCAGCGCGGGCCATCCGCCGCCCGTCGTCCTGCCGCCGGACGGGCCGCCCCGGCAGATCGACGTGCCTCCAGGTCCGGCTCTCGGCCTGGGCGGGCTGCCCTTCGAGTCGGTCGAACTCGACCTGGCCGAGGGCACGGTGCTCGCGCTGTACACCGACGGCCTGCTGGAGAGCCGCGACCGGGACGTCGAGGCCGGCCTCGGGCTGTTCTGCCGGGCCCTCGAGGAGTCGTCGCGGGATCTGGAGGGGGCGGCCCACGCGATCCTCCAGGCGTTGCTTCCCGTGGGCGGCGCGCCGGACGACGTGGCGCTGCTGCTCGCCCGTACGCAAGGCCTCGCCCCGTCCAACGTGGCGACCTGGGACATCCCCGCCGACCCCGCCCTCGTCGCGCCGATCCGCAAGCAGGTCGCCGATCAACTGGAACGCTGGGGCCTGACCGTGGCCACCTTCACGGTCGAACTGGTGGTGAGCGAACTGGTCACCAACGCCATCCGCTACGGCGAGCCGCCCATCAGGCTGCGGCTCATCCACGACACCGAGATCCTGATCTGCGAGGTCTCGGACAGCAGTCACACCGCGCCGCATCTGCGCCGGGCGAAGACGTTCGACGAGGGCGGGCGCGGGCTGCTCCTCGTGGCCCAGCTCACCCAGCGCTGGGGCAGCCGGCACACGCCGGAGGGCAAGACCATCTGGGCGGAGCTGTCTCTCCTCGGCGAGGAATGAGCGCCGTTCGGGGACCGGCCGACGACGAGTGAGCGCCGTTCGGAGACCTTTCGGCGACGAGTGAGCGCCTTTGGGGGACCGTTCGACGACCCGGCGTCGCGGCCGTTCGGAGCGGGAGGCCGGGCGGGGCGGCGACGCGACGGGAGGGCGTTCACGGGCCTGCGCCGCCCCGTCTGATGTGATGGAGGGCGCCGCCATCACCGCCCGGAGGAACACCATCCTGAACAGCCCGCTCGTCCAAGGCATCCTCGGCGCGACCGGCACCCCTCTGGCCACCGCTCTCGCGAGCCCGTTCGCCGAGGCCCTGTCCGTCGTCCTGCTCGCGGCCGTCCTCGTGTGCGCGGTCGTCCGGCCGTTCAACTGGCCGGAGGCGGTCGTGGCCGTGCCGGCCGCGGGCCTGGTCCTGGCCACCGGGGCGATCTCCTGGGACCACACCCGCGCGGAGGCCGCTCATCTGGGTCCGGTGATCGGCTTCCTGGCGGCGGTCCTCGTCCTGGCCAAGTACTGCGACGACGAAGGGCTCTTCCAGGCGTGCGGGGCCTGGATGGCGCGCTGGGCCGCGGGGCAGCCGGGCCGGCTGCTGACCGCGGTGTTCGTGCTCGCCTCGGCGATCACGGCGGTGCTCAGCCTGGACGCCACCATCGTGCTGCTCACCCCCGTCGTCTTCGCGACGGCGGCGCGGATGGGGGCACGTCCGAAGCCGCACGTGTACGCGTGCACCCACCTGTCGAACACCGCCTCGCTGCTCCTGCCGGTCTCCAACCTCACCAACCTGCTGGCGTTCACCGCCAGCGGTCTGAGCTTCACCCGGTTCGCCGCGCTGATGGTGCTGCCCTGGCTGGTCGCGATCGGCGCGGAGTACGTGGTCTTCCGGCGCTTCTTCGCCCGTGACCTCGCGGCGGGCGCGCC
>NZ_JBSFZS010000278.1:0-4404 GCF_053600395.1 Streptomyces sp. NPDC005070
GAGCCGGGGCTCCGCCGACACGTGCCCTGCACCGAGCACGCTGAGCCCCCAGGGCTCTTTGATCTCTGTCATTCGAGGATCGAATCAGTAACGTCTCACCGCCGCAACAGGCTTGAAAACCGTCGTGGCGCGAGTCACCGTGGGTTCAAATCCCACACCCACCGCAGGTGAACGGCCCCTGACCAGCCAACTTGAGTTCTAGGAGTCGTCGCAACACCCCAGTTGGGGAGTGTGATGGACTTCGAGATTCGGGACCGGTCGGTCAACCAGGGACGCCGTAGGTTGACCGAGGAACGGCGCATTTACCTTCAGCTCGTGCAACAGGGTATGAGCAGTGTGGAAGCGTGCCGGATCGTCGGGATCAACTACCGGACGGGAAAGCGGTGGCGTAACGGCCGCGCACCGTCCGGCAGGACGGTCGGGGCGCCACCGATCCCTGCGGTGGCGCCTTCGGGTCCTTCCCGCTACCTCCGTGAAGCCGACCGGATCCATATCGCCGACCGGCTGCGGGAGAAGACCACGATCCGGCAGATCGCCACCGAGCTGGGCCGCAGCCCCTCCACGATCAGCCGGGAGATCCGCCGCAACGGCACGGTCGACCCCCGCGGAGCCCGGCGCTACCGCTCGTACTCGGCCCAGACCCGGGCCGACAGCCGGCGCCTCCGCCCCAAGCCGGGGAAGATCGCCCAGAGCCTGGAACTGCGCGCCTTCATCCAAGAGCATCTGGACCTGCGATGGAGTCCGGAACAGATATGCCAGGCCCTGCGCACCCGCTTCCCCCAACGGCCGGAGCTGCACGTGGTCCACGAGACCGTCTACCAGGCCCTCTACGTCCAGGGCAGAGGCGAGCTACGCCGCGAGCTCGCCAAGGCACTACGGACCGGTCGCGTCCGGCGCAAGCCCCGCCGCCAGGCCCAGCAGCGCCAGCCCCGCTTCCGCGACCCCATGGTGATGATCAGCGCGCGGCTGGCGTCTCAGGGAGTTGATGCGGCCGACGCTGAGCCCGAATTCCTCGCCGAGCTCTTTGGCATCGACCAAGTCGCGCCGGTGGCCGCTGAGGGCCACCGGATGGGCCCGCGCCCCCGACTCCCTCAGCCCTGCTGCCACTTCCCGCCAGATCCAGCCGCCGCTGCGGGCGCCTGCCACCAGGATGAAGGTCGTCATCGCTGTCTCCTCGTACCGGGTTCCACGGGCCGCGCGTACCGGCGCTCCGTGCTCGCCGGTACGGTAGGAACTCCCCCTGAGGGAGGTTCAAGTCCGTGTCCCCCGACACCCTGTGGAGCATCGGAGAGCTCGCCGAGCGCGCCGGAGTCACCGTCAAGACCGTCCGCTTCTACTCGGACCGGGGCCTGCTGCCCGAAGGCACCCGCAGTTCCGGCGGCCACCGCCGCTACGGCCCCGAGGCGCTCGACCGGCTGCGCCTGATCCGCTCGCTGCGCACCCTCGACCTGCCGGTTCCCGAAGTGGAGCGGATCCTCGACCGGGACGACACGCTGGAGGACGTCGTCGCGGGTCAACTGCGGCAGATCGGCTCGCGGCTCACCGCCCTGCGCTGGCAGGAAGCGGCACTCCAACTGCTCCGGGACTGCGCCCCCGAGGAACGCGCCGCTCGCCTGCGGCTGATCGGCGCCGTGTCCGTCCCGCCCAGCACCGCACCGCTGGCCCGATTCTGGCGGCGCTGGCTGCCGCCACGGCTCCCGGCCCGGCTCGTCTCCGCGATCGTCGAACACTCCGTCCCGCAGCTCCCGGAAGGCCCGACACCGGCCCAGGTGCTGGCCTTCACGCGGCTGCACGCCTTCGTCACCGCGCCGTGCCCCGGCACGGACAACGGACAGCCCGCAGCGCACCAGCCCGACGGAGGCCGTCCGGCCGTGCTCTACGACGGTCTCGTCGAGGCGTACGCCCTGGCGTCGCCGCAGGTGCGTGCGGAGCGGTCACCCCGAGCGGGCGAGGCGCTCGACTGCTTCGTCTCCGCCTACGCCCGCTCCCGTGACACGCGGGACACGCCCGCCTTCCGCCGCGGGCTCAGCGGGCAACTGGCCGCGGACCCCCGTATCGACCACTACTGGAATCTCACCGCCGAGATCACCGCCTCGCCCGAACCGGCCCCCGGCGCCATCCACGACTGGCTCTGCGCCGCACTGGACGAACAGGTCGCCCGCGAGGCGGGCTGAGCCGGTCGTCCCTCCTGTTCCGTCCCTTGTCTTCGGCGGAGGCGGGACGAGAAGATCACCGGGCCGACGGATCGTGGGGTTCCGGCGGTTCACGGTGGGGGAGTGCGGGTGCTGGGAGACATGCGGCTGCTGGGAGAACCGGACCCGGCAGGGGTGCGGCACGCCAGGATGTTGCTGGCAGCCGTGATGGTCGCCTGGGCCTTGGGCCTCCTGATCCAGTGGTACATGGAACGGGACCTGGTGACCGGCAGCCAGGGGCCCTTTCCCACGGCGTTGGGGTCGGAGGCGCCGGCCGCACCGACGCATACCGTGCACCGGTCCTACCGTCCCGAAGCGCTGGTCCACGGACTGGCCGTCGTCCCCACCGACTCCGGTGTCAGAGCCCTGAACGTACGTACGGGCAAGGAGTACTGGCGTTACGAGCGGCGCGACGACGACGCCGACATGCCATCGGTCGAGGTGTCGGCCGACACGGTGGTGGCCTGGTTCGAGGACGGAAAGCTGGTGGGCATCGATCTGCGCACCGGGAGCGTACGGTGGCGCGCCGATTTCGCACAGCACGGCTATCAGCACCTTCACATCGGCGCGGGTCAGGTCGTCGCGCAGACCCCCGGTGGCGTCGCCGCCTTCTCCGAGCGCAGCGGGGCCGCGTTGTGGAAGCTGAAGGATCCCGGCTCCTGCCAGGGCCTCAGTCCCTGGGGCGTCTACGACATGGCGGAGCACCTGACCGTCGTCAGACTGAACTGCGATGGCGGGGACGGGGTGGGTGGCATCGTCATCGGGGTCGACAGCCGCACCGGCGCCGCGCTGTGGAAGCGCGCCGCCCGGCAGGACGTCTACCAGGCCGACGACCACACCCTGGTCGCGGACTCCCCGACGGATACGGGCTATGCGGGTGACGCGGCCCGCGTCCAGCTCCTGCACGTCGACCGACACGGTGCCGAACCGCGGACCGCATTCACCAGCGACGACTGGGCTCCCACGTCGGCACACGACGGCGTCATCATCTCTGACGCCGGAGATGAACCGCCGGACAGTGCCCACAGCACCGACCTGACGGCCTACGACACACAGGCCGGCAAGCGTGCCTGGGAACGCCGAGCCGCGGCAGGCCATTCGTTCGGATCGGTCAGGATCGCCGACGGACGGGTCTACGTCGTGGAGAACTCGACGGTCCTCGAAGAGCACAAGGACCGGGATCTCCAGGCCGACCTGCTCGTCCTGGACGCCCACAGCGGAAAGCTGCTCCACAGGCTGCGTCTGCCGCACCTGACCGTGCCGGACGATTTCTCGCTGACCGACCTCGCGGTCCAGGGGGTCGGTGACGGCGCTGTCCGCGTCGGGTGGCTCGAGTCGTTGGACGAGGTGTGGATCGTGACCTGAGCGGCCCGAGCCGACGGGCCGACGAGAAGGACGCTCAGAACGCCCACCGTGTGTGGGTGTAGACCCCGTCGTCGCGACCGAAGCCGTACGCGGTGGCCGGGGCGACCGCGTACACCACCGCGTCTCCCTTGCGGAACGCGTTCCCGATCCCGTGGAAGGTGCCCTCCGGGGAGGTGATGTGCGGCCCGTACTTCGTCTCGTACGCGGTGATCACCTCTTCCAGAACGGCCGGATCGGTGACCGCTGAGGCCTCGCCCTCGATCACGAGGTCGAGGCCTTCGGTGAGCGAGTTCCCGCCGGTGGTCAGTGCGCAGTGACTGTCGTGAGCGAGGTTCTTCGCCTTCTGCTCGCCTGGGCCGGTGGAGAAGTACAACACCCCTTCGTGCCAGGCGGCGATCACGGGGGTGACGTGCAACCGCCCGTCGGGCCGCACGGTCGACACCCAGAAGATCTCGGCGGCCTCCATCGTGCGCTGGGCCTCGGCCCATTCGGTGGCCGTGACGTCCGCGGCTCCCGGGCGGGGTCGGAGCGCGGAGCTGTAGCGGGCATCGAGCTCGGCTGTGGGCGGGTTCGCGGGTTCCTGTGTGGGCATGAGGGAACTCCCTTCCTCTTCCTGACAAGGACTGGCCGGGGGCCCCGAACTCATCGCCGCAGCCGCTCTCGCGTCGGACCAGGCGACCGGCTGCCGGGTTCAGGGGGAGACGATGGCGTTGAGTCCGTAGTCCAGTTCCGATCCGTCGACGAGCACGGCCTCGACCGTGCGCGTGCGGGGGTCGATGTCGGCCACGATGCCCTCGCCCGCGTAGCGCGGGTAGCCCGTCTCGCCTGTCTCGCCGGTCGCTTCGAC
>NZ_JBSFZS010000279.1:0-4367 GCF_053600395.1 Streptomyces sp. NPDC005070
AACTCATACTCTCTTTCCCTTCCAGTCGCTCTTCCGATATCGCCGGGCCCCGCCCGTCAGATCCCCTGCCACTCCGGCTTGGCGGCGAACGTCTGCCGGAAGTAGTCCCCGAGCTTCAGCTTGGAGGCGGCGGCGTCGTCGACGACCACCGTCGCGTGCGGGTGAAGTTGCAGCGCCGACGCCGGGCAGACCGCCGCGACCGGCCCCTCGACCGTCGCGGCCACGGCGTCCGCCTTGCCCTCGCCGGTCGCGAGCAGCACCAGGTGCCGCGCCTCCAGGATCGTGCCGATGCCCTGGGTGATGACGTGGTGCGGCACCTGCCCGATGTCGCCGTCGAAGAACCGCGCGTTGTCCACCCGGGTCTGCTCGGTCAGCGTCTTGATGCGGGTCCGCGAGGCGAGCGAGGAGCACGGTTCGTTGAACCCGATGTGCCCGTCCGTGCCGATGCCCAGCAACTGGAGGTCGACCCCGCCGGCCGCCGCCAGCGCCCTGTCGTACGCCTCGCACGCGGCCTGGACGTCCGCCGCCGTGCCGTCGGGCCCCATGAAGGCGTCCATGCCGATGCCCAGCGGCTCCAGCACCTCGCGCCGCAGCACGGAGCGGTAGGACTCGGGGTGCTCGGCCGGCAGCCCCACGTACTCGTCGAGCTGTGCGATGCGCGCGCCCGAGGCGTCCACGGCACCGGAACCCACCTTGGCCGCCAGCGCCGCGTAGATGGGCAGCGGCGTCGAGCCGGTGGCCACGCCGAGGAGCGCGTCGGGCTTGCGCCGGAGCAGTTCCGCCATGGCCTCGGCGATCAGCTCGCCGCCCGCCTTGGCGTCCGGGACGATGACAACTTCCACGCTGGGCCTGCCGATCTGGAGAGGGGACTCAGGAACGCATCCGAATCCGAAGGGGGACACATGTGGTATAGACCAATCTAGCAGAGCGTCACCCCTGCGTCGCCCCGGCGCCCGGCCCGAATCAAGGACCGATGCGGGATAGCCTGGGGGGAGTTCGTGGTGTTGGATGAGCGGACGGTGAACAGCAACCGTAGGTCCAGGGGGTGCGGACGCGGCTCGGACACGACCGTCGACGCATGGACGCGAAACCATGGTCTAGTCCACAATGCTCTGAGAAACTGAACAAGCCTCCGTCTTCCCCGCACAGGAAGACGGACCGAGGAACCGGCGCTCTCTGCCCTGACTGCACCGGCTCCTCTCTTCGGCCGACCGGGACCGCACACCCCACGGCCGTTGTTGCTCCGGGCTGCGGTGCCGGGAGGGCTGAGGGTCCCTCTCAGGCGCCGCGGCCCGCGGGTGTTTCCGGGGCCGTGCGGCGCCCCTCCGGAGCTCCGGACGCGCGGCCGATTTCGGGACCTGTCGGATCCTCCGGGTACGCTCGCACACGTGCCCTCCATGAACGACCTCGTACGCCAGCACACAGCCCTCGACGACTCCGATCTCGAGTGGCTGCATCTGCTGGTCTCGGAGTGGCAGCTGCTCTCCGACCTCTCCTTCGCCGACCTCGTCCTGTGGGTCCCCACGCGCGACGGCACCCGCTACGTCTCGGTCGCCCAGATGCGCCCCAACACCGGGCCCACCTCGTACCAGGACGACATGGTCGGCCATCTGGTCCCGCGCGGCCGCCGCCCCCTGCTGGACGCGGCGCTCGACGAGGGCCGGATCGTGCGCGAGGGCGATCCCGAGTGGCGCGAGGAGGTACCCGTCCGGGTCGAGTCCATTCCCGTACGACGTGAGGGCCGCGTCCTCGGTGTCATCGCGCGCAACACCAACCTGCTCACCGTGCGTACTCCGAGCCGCCTCGAACTGACGTATCTGCAGAGCGCCTCCGACCTCGCGCAGATGATCGCGGCGGGGACCTTCCCGTTCCCCGACCAGCAGGTCGACATGGACGCCTCGCCCCGGGTCGGCGACGGACTGATCCGCCTCGACGCGGACGGCATCGTCCAGTACGCCTCGCCGAACGCGCTCTCGGCGTACCACCGCATCGGTCTGGCCTCCGACCTGGTGGGGCACAACCTCGGCTCCACGACCGCCGAACTCGCCCCGTCCCGGGGCCCGGTGGACGAGGCGCTGTCGAAGGTCGCCAGCGGCTGGGCGCCCCGCGAGTTCGAGATCGAGAGCGCCGACGGGGTGATCCAGCTCCGGGCGATCCCGCTCAAGCCCAAGGGCACCCGCGTCGGTTCCCTGGTCCTGCTCCGCGATGTCACCGAACTGCGCCGCCGCGAGCGCGAATTGATCACCAAGGACGCCACCATCCGGGAGATCCACCACCGGGTGAAGAACAACCTCCAGACGGTGGCCGCCCTGCTGCGGCTCCAGGCCCGGCGCATCGAGTCGGACCGGGGCCGGGAAGCCCTGGAGGAGGCCGTGCGCCGGGTCGGCTCGATCGCGATCGTGCACGAGACGCTCTCCCAGAACCTGGACGAGCGGGTGGAGTTCGACGAGATCGCCGACCGGGTGCTCGCCATGGTCGCCGAGATCTCGCCGGGCAAGGTCACCGGCCGGCGCACCGGACGCTTCGGCATCCTGGACGCCGAGGTCGCGACCCCGCTCTCCATGGTGCTCACCGAGGTCCTGCAGAACGCGCTGGAGCATGGCTTCCGCGAGGGCGACCGGGGCACCGTCGAGGTCTCCGCGGTGCGCGGCGGCACGTCCAAGGAAGCCCGGCTGCTGGTCACCGTGCAGGACGACGGGGTCGGGCTGCCCGAGGGCTTCGACCCGCACCGCTCGGGCAACCTCGGCCTCCAGATCGTACGGACGCTGGTGGAGGGCGAGTTGGGCGGCACCTTCGACATGGTGCCCGCTCCCGAGCGCGGCACCCAGGTGCTCCTGGACATCCCGGTCGTCGTGCCCAAGTGACCGGTCCGCGTCCGACGCGCGGACGAGCCGCACAAGTGGCCTGCGCGCGGGGGCGGTCGGCGCTCACCGAGGCTCGTCACTCACCGTGACCGATTCCGGACGCGAACAGCAATGAGCCCCGGACCACCAGGTGGTCCGGGGCTGAAAGCTCGTTGCATCAAGCGCATCGGGGTACTGCGCGCTGCGGCTCGGGGGCGGGAGTTGCGTACTCGCTGTACGCGCCGCCAAGCTCAGGCTCGTGCGGGGTGGAACGTCAGGCGGTGGCCTGACGAGCTCGGTTGCGGGCGGCACGGCGCTTCATTGCGCGGCGCTCGTCCTCGCTGAGGCCACCCCAGACGCCGGAGTCCTGGCCGGACTCGAGCGCCCACTGCAGGCACTGCTCCATGACGGGGCAGCGGCGGCAGACGGCCTTGGCTTCCTCGATCTGCAGCAGCGCAGGACCGGTGTTGCCGATGGGGAAGAAGAGCTCGGGGTCTTCCTCGCGGCAAACGGCGTTGTGACGCCAGTCCATGGCTGCTACCTCTCCTTGGTATTACATGCACGTTGCTTGTGAATGTGAACGCTTTCACGAATCCCTCAACAAGTGAAGGGCCGACAACCAGACGGACTGGTGTGGTCCTAAGAAGTGAGGAGGGGTTCCGGTGCTCTGTGGGGCCGATGTTGCGGGCCGTCCCGAGCGCCACGTAGAGACTCGCAAACCTCAGCGGCGGATACAACCCCTTCCGGAAAGTTTTTTTTGATTCCTCGGTGTCGGCTGAGTCACAGCCGTACTTCCATGGGGTGGACCGTGGTCTAAACGTTCGAGTGGAAGGAGTTTGGCCCCTTCCACTCACACAATCACACGCAGTGCACGGTGTACGCCTGTGAACGTCACGCTCGTACGCAGTCCCAGATGGTCACCGTCCATCTGAAGGGGGAGCGGGACCTTCGAATGCAAGGTGAAGTCCGCCAGGTCATGCAGAGTGACAGCGTGCTTGCCGTGGGGTCCACGCTCGGGGGACGAAGTGAGCAACTGGGTGGCATACCGGGCGACCGCGGGCGTCGACATGCGGCTGAGCGCGAGTACGTCGAGCCCGGTATCGAACGAGGCCTTAGGCGCCGCGTACACCGGACGATTGCCGAGAAACGTCCACGGCGAGGTGTTGCAGATGATCGACAGGACCAGATCGGTGACCGGGTCGGCGCCGGGGCGCTCCAGGGTGATCACTCCGCGCCGGCGGTGCGGATCGTCCAGAAACTGCCGCAGCACTTGGCGCAGATACAGCGCGTGTGTGGAGCGCCGGCCGAGTTCGCGCTGCTGTTCGACCCGGCCCACCACCCCGGCGTCGAAGCCGAGACCGGCGCAGAAGGTGAACCAGCGGGAGGGGACGGACTCGTCCTCGGTGCCGGGCGTGCCCGCGGCCAGGCCGAGGCCGACCGTGCGCTCGCGCTCCTCGCGCAGCGCGTCCAGCAGGGCGCCGGTCGCCTCCACGGCGTCGTTCGGCAGGCCCAGGGCGCGGGCGA
>NZ_JBSFZS010000280.1:0-4337 GCF_053600395.1 Streptomyces sp. NPDC005070
CAGTCCCAGAACTCGAACATGTTCGCCGTGTCGATGCCGAAGTCCGACACCTTCTCCGCGTTCGTCGACAGCGCCACGAAGTGCTTCGCGACCGCTTCCTGCCCCGCCTTCAGACCGGTCAGGAGCCAGTCACGCGCGGAGGTGGCGTTGGTGATCGTCTCGATCGTGGTGAAGGTCTTCGAGGCGATGACGAACAGCGTCTCCGCCGGGTCCAGGTCCCGTACCGCCTCGTGCAGGTCGGCGCCGTCCACGTTCGACACGAACCGCACCGTCAGCGAGCGGTCGGTGAACGGCCGCAGCACCTCGTAGGCCATGGCGGGGCCGAGGTCGGAGCCACCGATGCCGACGTTCACGACGTTCTTGATGCGCTTGCCGGTGTGCCCGGTCCACTCGCCCGAGCGGACCCGCCCGGCGAAGTCCGCCATCTTGTCCAGGACCGCGTGCACCGCCGGCACGACGTTCTCCCCGTCGACCTCGACCACCGCGTCCCGCGGCGCCCGCAGCGCCGTGTGCAGCACCGCCCGGTCCTCGGTCACGTTGATCTTCTCGCCCCGGAACATCGCGTCCCGCAGCCCGAACACGTCCCTGGCGGCGGCCAGCTCGCGCAGCAGCCGGAGCGTCTCGTCGGTGACGAGGTGCTTGGAGTAGTCGACGTGCAGATCGCCGACCTGGAGCGAGTAGCCGGAGCCGCGTCCCGCGTCGGCCGCGAACAGGTCGCGCAGATGGGTGCCGGCGAGCTCCTCGCGGTGCTTGGCCAGAGCGGTCCACTCGGGTGTCTGGTTGAGCCTGGTACGGCTTTCTGCGTTCATCTCGGACTTCCGCCTTCTTTCCTGCCTGTGCTGCTGCGTACCTTGCCCCGCTGCCGGTCCCAACCTAATTGATCAGGGCTGGACACGAGCTGTCGTCGTGCGTCCACCGGCTCAACAACAGATACGTCCGACTGGCCCGCAGGTGTCAGCGGGATGACGGCGAGAGGGGGAAGCGAGAGCCCGCCGCGCAGAGCAGGGGGCAAGGGGCAGGAGGCGAGGGGCGGGAGGCAGGGAGCAGGGCAGTGCGCCGGACGTGGCTCCGGGTCCGGACCGTACGGAATGACGGTCCGACGCGCCCGGCAGGAATTCCGGCCCGCACTGCTGCATCGGCGTGACCCGCCCACCGCCCGCACGGCACCGCGGGCCACCGCACCGCACGGGCACGCGACCGGAACACGGGGCCCGCGGGGCAGATCGGCCCGCAGTGCGGGCATCAGGACATGGCGAACCCGGCGACGGGACGGACCCCGCATCGCGTCGCCGTGAAACCGTTCCGGCCAGACACCCATGGGATGCCCGGCCGGTTCTCAACTCCTAGATCTCGCCCCGCAGTTTGGCGAGCGCCTCGGCGAGGATCGCCTCGCCGTCCGCGTCGCTGCGCCGCTCCCGCACGTACGCCAGGTGCGTCTTGTAGGGCTCGGTGCGCGGCGGGTCCGGCGGGTTGTCCCGGTCCTGTCCGGCGGGGAAGCCGCAGCGCGGGCAGTCCCAGGTGTCGGGAACCTGCGCGTCGCTGGCGAAGCTGGGCTGCGTCTCGTGCCCGTTGGAGCACCAGAAGGAGATGCGCAGCCGCGGCGCGGACTCGCCGCGCTCGGCCTCGCCCATCGGCCCCGCCCCGACCCGGCTTCCTCGGATCGCGTTGCCACTTGCCACGGTGTAACTCCCTGCGTGATGGTGCCGCGAAGCGAGTCGGCGTGTCGCTTCGTTGCGAGCGCCTCAGTCTACGTAAGGCCCAACGCGCGTCCAGTGATTGGAGTTACATCCCCACCCCTAGACGCAAGCCCCATGATAGGCGGCGCCTGGAGGCGCGTACCGGACATGGGGCCTTACGTGCGGAATGTGCTTGCGTGATGTGCAGGTGTGCTGTTGTACCGATGTCGGTCGGTGATCAGTTATTGATCTTCATCAGGACACCGAGCACGACGATGCATGTGAACCAGAGCAGACCGAGCACCACGGTGATGCGGTCGAGGTTGCGCTCGGCCACCGAGGAGCCACCGACGGACGACTGCATGCCGCCACCGAACATGTCGGAAAGGCCGCCGCCCTTCCCCTTGTGCATCAGCACGAGCAGCATCAGCAGCAGGCTGAAGACGATCAGGGCGATCGAGAACCCCAAAACCACGGCTGGACCAACTTCCTCGGAACTGGATGGACGACGGGGGTCCGGTGCGAGAGCACCAGACCCCCGCAAGGGTACGACGAATCGCCGCTACCGCATACTTACTGGTCGCGGAACCGGACGATCTTGACGAACTCGTCGGCGTCGAGCGACGCGCCGCCGACCAGAGCGCCGTCGATGTCGGCCTTCGCCATGATCTCGGCGACATTGCCGGACTTCACCGAGCCGCCGTACTGGATGCGGACCTGGTCGGCCAGCTCCTGGGAGTACAGCTCGGCCAGCTTGGCGCGGATCGCGGCGCAGACCTCCTGCGCGTCGTCGGCGCCGCAGACCTTGCCGGTGCCGATGGCCCACACGGGCTCGTACGCGATCACGACGGACTCGGCCTGCTCGGCGGGGAGGTCCTTCAGACCGCCCTCGACCTGGGCGAGGGTGTGGGAGACGTGGTTGCCCGCCTCGCGGACGTCCAGCTCCTCGCCCACGCACAGGATCGGGGTCAGGCCGTGCTTGTAGGCGGCCTTGACCTTGGCGTTCACGATCTCGTCGGTCTCGTTGTGGTACTGGCGGCGCTCGGAGTGGCCGACGGCCACGTACGTGCACTTGAGCTTGGCCAGCATCGAGCCGGAGATCTCACCGGTGTAGGCGCCGGAGTCCTGTGCGGACAGGTCCTGGGCCCCGTACTTGATCTTGAGCTTGTCGCCGTCGACCAGGGTCTGCACGGAGCGCAGGTCGGTGAAGGGCGGCAGGACGGCGACCTCGCAGGCCTCGTAGTCCTTGTCGGCCAGGGCGAAGGCGAGTTTCTGGACGTGCGCGATGGCCTCGAGGTGGTTGAGGTTCATCTTCCAGTTGCCCGCCATCAGCGGCGTGCGCGTGCTCATCTAGGTCAGTCCTCCAGTGCGGCGAGGCCGGGGAGCGTCTTGCCCTCGAGATATTCGAGGGAGGCGCCGCCACCGGTCGAGATGTGGCCGAATGCGTTCTCGTCGAAACCGAGGGTGCGCACCGCGGCGGCGGAGTCTCCGCCGCCGACGACGGTGAAGCCCTTGGAGCCGACGAGGGCCTGGGCGACCGCCTTGGTGCCCTCGGCGTAGTCGGGGTGCTCGAAGACGCCCATGGGACCGTTCCAGAACACGGTCTCGGCGTCGGCGAGCTTGGCTGCGTAGAGGGCACCGGTCCTCGGGCCGATGTCCAGGCCGAGCTGTCCCGCGGGCATCTTGTCCGCGTCGACGGCGGTGTGCTCGGTGAGCGCCTTGGCCTTGAGGTCCGGGAATCCGGGGGCGACGACGACGTCGACCGGGAGCACCAGCTCGACGCCCAGCTTCTCGGCGCGCTCCATGTACTCGGTGACGGCCGGGATCTGGTCCTCCTGCAGCAGGGAGGTGCCGACCTCGTAGCCCTTGGCCTTGAGGAAGGTGAAGGCCATGCCGCCGCCGATCAGGATGCGGTCGGCCTTGCCGAGGAGCTGATCGATGACGGCGAGCTTGTCGGAGACCTTGGAGCCGCCGAGCGCGACGACATACGGTCGCGCGACGTCCTCGGTGAGCTTCTTCAGGACGCCGACCTCGGTGGCGATGAGATGGCCGGCGTAGTGCGGCAGCCGGGCCGGAAGGTCGTACACGGAGGCGTGCTTGCGGTGCACCGCGCCGAAGCCGTCGCCCACGTAGACGTCGGCCAGGGCGGCGAGCCGGTCGGCGAACTCGCCGCGCTCGGCGTCGTCCTTGGACGTCTCGCCCGCGTTGAAGCGGAGGTTCTCGATGACGGCCACCTGGCCGGGCTCCAGGCCGTCCACCGCTTCGTGGGCGGCGGGGCCGACGGTGTCCTGCGCGAACGCGACGGGCGCGTCGAGCAGTTCACCGAGTCGCTCGGCGGGCTGGAGAAGGGAGAACGCCGGGTCCGGGGCGCCCTTGGGGCGGCCCAGGTGCGAGGCGACGATGACCTTGGCGCCCGCGTCGGCCAGCGCCTTGACGGTGGGCAGGACGGCGCGGATGCGGCCGTCGTCGGTGATGAGGCCGTTCGCCAGCGGCACGTTGAGGTCGGCGCGGACGAATACCCGCTTGCCGGCCACTCCTGCGGCGAGAAGCTCGTCGATCGTCTTCATGAAAGGGACTCCTGGGGAAGGCTCTTCAGATCCGCGAGAGGTGACCGATCCGGGCGATCGGTCACTACGTGGCGCAGGGCCCGGGCAGCGCGGC
>NZ_JBSFZS010000281.1:0-4318 GCF_053600395.1 Streptomyces sp. NPDC005070
CGCGGCCCGCGCCGTCGTCTGGATGACCGGCTCCCTCAACGGCCGGGCGCCGACGTCGGGTGACCGTTGTACGCCTCCACCCGCAGCGAGGGGCGGCCGGAGGGTAGCGCGGCGGCCGGCCAGGACAAGGTGACCTTCTGGGACTCGCCGGGCAGCAGCCACAGATAGTTGTCGCTGTACAGCGTCGGCAGGACGCGGTCACCACTGACACGGTCCACGAGGGAGAGCCTGGTCATCGCGGCGACGGCCCTGCCCCGGTTGCGTACGGTCGCGGTCATCTCGTGGCGCGCGCCGGTCCGGGAGAGGCCGGTGACCGAGGCGGACACCCGGACCTGTTCGGCCTGCGTGAGCGCCTTCATGGCCGCCGGGCCGCGGTAGCGCCAGTAGGTGTTCCGCGACAGCGGGCGGCCCGAGGCGTCCTCCAGCGTCAGCCGGAGCAGGTGCAGGTCGGGCAGACCGTCGGTCCACGCGACCGTGAACGCCGGGGTGGTGGCCGCGGCCGGGACAACGACGTCTGCCGTCCGCGTGGCGCCGAGCTGCCGGCCGGAGAGGTCGTGGAGGCGGGCGGTGACCCTCGCGCCCTTCACCGCCGCGCGGGTGTGATTGACGGCGATGACCTGTCCCGTCCTCGGGTCCGCCTGCACATGCAGGGGCTCGCAGGCGGAACGGGCCCCGTAGTAGGTGCCGTTGACGTCGAAGTCGTAGTCGTAGGTCTGCCAGACCGTGCTGTGCCACGCGGGGTGGGACATCCACAGCATGAGACCACTGGCGTCGTCCCACAGGTTGGCGTTCCAGGCCTCGAACATGGCGCGGGTGTTCTCGTAGTTGACGAACTGGGCCTTGCGGGCGAAGTCGTCGAGGTCCGTCGCGGTGCCGAGGCGGGCCTCGATGGCCGCCTTGTAGTTCTGCGGCGCCTGGTTACCGCGCTCGCTCCAGTCGTGGTAGTACCACGCACCGCGGATCGGCCACTCGGGCTCGTCGCCGGTCATGTTCCGCAGGCTCGCCGCGGTGGAGACGACCGGCATACCGATCTCGGTGTGGAAACCGAAGCTGTCGCTGCCGTACGTCGACGGCTCGTAGTACTTCTCCGGCTCCACCCAGCCGTAGGGGCCGCCGCCGGTGATGATCCCGCCCGCCGAGTTGTTCTGGTACAGGATGCCGGGCGCCTGCTGTACGACCGCCTCGCGCATGCCCTTGTCGATGGCGGCCGGAGGATTGCCCTCGTTGGCGCCGCACCAGACGACCACACACGGGTGGATGCGGTAGCGCAGCACGGTGTCCCGCGCCGTCGAGTTGAAGGCGTCGTGGTCCGGCGGGTCCATGCCCCAGGCATTGGGGAAGTCGTTCCACACCAGGATTCCGTGCTCGTCACAACTGGCGTAGAACTCCTCGCGGTTGATGCTGCCGACCCAGTTGCGGATCATGGTGAAGTTCATGTCGCGGTGCATGCGCACCGCCGCGTCCATACGGGCGGCGGGCATCCGGCGCAGCAGTTCGTCCCAGCCCCAGTTGCCGCCGCGGGCCAGCACCCGTACGCCGTTCACGCTGATCTTCAGGGGTTCGGGGGTGTTGGTCACCGACTTGACGTCGGTCCACGCGTCGCCGTCGTCGGACACCTGGATCGTGTACGTCTTCGGGTAGGCCGCCTCCCACACGATGGCCACCCGGTCGAAGCGCCGTGCGGCGCCGAGGTCGACCCGGATCCACTGATGGTCGGCGTACTGCGAGGACCAGCGCGTGCCGGGGTCGCCGTCGGTGGCGGCGGACGCCGGGTGACCGTCGTCCTCGGTGGAGGCGGTGACCGTCTTGCGCAGTGCCAGGTCGGTGCCGGGATCGGTGCTGTCGAGCACGGAGAGGGACCATAGCGAGTTGCCCCAACTGCTGTTCCGCTTACCGCAGTTGATGCGCACGAAGCGGGCGGTGCGCGGGGTGAAGTCCTCCACCTGGAGGCTCGCGTCGCCGTCGTTGAAGGGCAGGGGAACGGCGGTGTTGTCGACCGCTCGCGCGTCCTGCCAGTCGGAACCGTCGGTGGACACCTGCACCACGAAGGTCCGGGCGTACGCCTTCTCCCAGACCAGGTCGACCCGGTCGAACGACTGGGTGGAGCCCAGGTCCACCTGGATCCACTGGTCGTCCTGGTAGGCGGAGGACCACCGCGTGGCCGGGGCGCCGTCCGTGACGTTGCCTGCTCCGTGGCCGTCCTCGTCCGCCGTGGAGGCGGTGGCGTCGGCGTGCAGGGCGAGGTCCGTTCCCGGCCGTGAACCGTCGAAGACGGAGAGAGTCCACAGCGAGCTGCCCCAACCGGTCGCCCGGGTGAGGCACTTGACCCTGATGTGCCGGGCCCGTCGGCTGCCGAGGTCCACGGACTGCGTGTACGCGTCGCCGGTGGCGACGAAGGGGAGCGGTGTGTCGTACTCGTAGCCGAACTGGCGTATGCCGAAGCGGGTGGTGCGCCGGTCGCTCTCGGTGCCGTCCACCCGAGCGACCAGGGTCAGGTCGTGCAGACGGGGGCTTCCCAGACCGTTGGGCCACCAGAGTTCGGGATCGCGCAGCCGCAGCCGGCCGAAGGCGTCGGGAGCGAACACGACGTCGACGCTCTTGCCGGCCGGGACGGTGACCGTCTTCGAGACGCGTACGTCCTCGAACGCGGCGGTGACGGTCGCCTCGTGGTCGGCGCTGTCGGCGTTGCGTACCGGGACGACGATGGTCAGTTCGGCCGTCGAGGTGTCGGGCAGGTCCGGCAGCACGGTGTCCACCCGAGGGTCGCCGATGACGACGTGCCCGGTGGATCTCAGACGGACGTGGTTCCAGATCCCGGCCACCCGGTCACGTACGGCGGGCATCCAGTCCCAGCCCGAAGAGGCCAGGTAGGTCGGGGAGTTGAGATTCATCTGGCCTGCTCCGGCGTCGACCCAGGCCTCACCGGCCGGGCCCTTGTCCCCGGGGCTGCCGGGGACGGGTATCGGCGTGATCCGCACCGCGAGCGCGTTCTCGTCCTTCACCCGCAGGAGGTCCGTGACGTCGTGCGCCGAGCGGGCGAAGGGATACAGCAGGTCGCCCACGCTGTGTCCGTTGAGCCAGATGTCGGCCTTGTGGTTGATGCCGTCGAACTCGAGCCAGACACGGCGTCCGGCGCCGGTCCGCAGACCGCGCGGCACCGTGAAGTCCCGCTTGTACCACCAGGCGTGGCGGGAGAGCGCCTCCGGGACGCGCAGGTTGTTCAGACCGGCGACCGGGTCGGGCAGCTTGCCCTGGTCGACGAGAGAGGCGAGGACCGTGCCGGGCACGGTGGCGGGCAGCCAGTTCCGGGTGTCCACGCCGGTCCGCGACAGCGCGGCACCGTCGCCCTCGGCCCAGTCGTCCATGGTCAGCGTCCAGCCGGACTCCAGCGGTACGGTGCCGTCTTCGGCCTGCTTCAGCGCGGGGGTGTGGCCGTCGTGCGTGCCCCAGTCGGTCCAGCCGGTCGCCGCGGGCCGGTGCCCCTGGGCCGTGCCGAAGACCTCGAACCCGTTCAGCCCGAGCGGGTTGGTGCTGGACCGCTTGCGGGAGGTCAGGCGTACCCAGCGGGCCGTGGTCGCCTTCGGGAGCTGGATCTCCACGACGCCACCGGTTCCGGCGGTCGTGCGGTACACACTCGACCAGGACGTGTGGTCACGCGAGGTCTCGACCACGAAGTCGACCGCGTAGCTCGACAGGATCTCCCTGCCGGTGGTGCCGTCGGCCCAGTTCCCGCTCGCCGGAGGCGTGAACACCGGGTCGCCCGCGTCGGCCTCGAAGGTGAGCCGGATCCAGGTGACCTGGCAGTCCGCCTGGAGATCGACCGAGATCCACTGCGGGTCACCGCCCGCCGCCCGCCAACCGGTGCCGCGCACACCGGCGGAGCGGACACGGTCCACCACGAACTCCCCCGGCGTGGGGGCGTAGTCGGTGGAGGACACGGTCACCGGCCGGTACACGGCCAGCTCTTCGGCGGAACCCCGCGTGGCGTCGTTGCCCGGCCGCTCGGCGGCCGAGGCGGTGCCCGGGAGTGTCGTCCCCAGGCCGAATCCGGCCAGCAGGGTCGAGCCGGTGAAGACGATCGATCGTCGGGAAGGGGAGTGCGGCGGATTCGGCTGAGCCATCAGCGGGGCGTCCAATCACACGGTGGTGCTTGCCGAGCACGGAGGTTGGCAACGTTGTCAGGGCGAATGACAACGTTGCCAAAGATGTGACGTGTGATCGATCTTGTCAAGGGTTCCGTCGTCGAGCCCCGGCCGGGCCTCTCCGCACGGCGCCGGCCGGGACGCCTGTGGGTGAGGTGTGAAGGTGGGGGAACCCG
>NZ_JBSFZS010000282.1:0-4311 GCF_053600395.1 Streptomyces sp. NPDC005070
GTGAACAGCTACAGCTACCACGGCAGCGTCGACGAGTCGCTGATCGTCGTCGGCCCGGACGGCCACGGCACCGCCCGCCCCGGAAACGTCGGCGCGCAGCTTCCAGGTGCCGTCGACCGGCTGCGCGGAGGCGTCCACCGTGAACGTCTGGTCCACGTTGTCGGCCGAGCCCCCGCTGCGGTTCAGCAGGGAGTACACGGTTCCGTCGGGGCCGACCAGATCGACCGTCAGATCACCGCGGTAGGTGTGGACGATGTTGACGTAGACCTCGGTGGTCGCCGAGGCGTTGCCCGGCCGGCCCGTGATCGTGATGGGCGACTCGACCGCGGGACCCACGTCGGGAATGTCCACGCGTGTGCTGTTGGCGTAGACGTACGCGATCCGCCAGTGGAAGGCCACCGACACGGCCGCGCCCGTGCTGTCGGTCACCGTGACCGTCGTGTCGCTGGTCCCCGGCGTGACGGGGGTCCCGGAGATCAGTCCGGTGTCACCGATGGACAGGCCCTCGGGCAGCCCGGTGGCCGTGTAGGTCAGGCTCGCGCCGGTGTTGGTGGTGTAGGCGTCCACCTGGAGGGAGACCTCCTGGCCGACCCCGGACGTCTGGTCGGTGACGGGGGCGATGTTGACCCCGAGGGCGATACGGTCGCCGACGTTGATGGCCGCCCAGGCGTCGGCGACGGCGAGATACGTGGGGCTGTAGGCCCCGTAGAGGTCGCCCGCGGCCCGCAGCGTGGCGGTCCTGGCACCGGCATAGTCGGTCGAGGACGTCATGTAGGTCGTCAGCGCGCGGTACCAGATCCCGGCGGCGTTCTCGATGCCGATGCCGGTCACGGGCAGACCGTCATGGGTCGGGCTGTCGTACGACACTCCGTTGACGGTCTTCGCGCCGCTCCCCTCGGAGAGCAGATAGAAGAAGTGGTTCGCCGGCCCCGAGGAGTAGTGGACGTCGATTCCGCCCAGCGAGGAGTCCCAGTAGTCGCGGGAGGAACCGTCCTTGGAGGGCTTGTCCATGTAGCGCAGCGGCGCGCCGGTGCCGCGGATGTCGATCTTCTCGCCGACCAGGTAGTCGGGCACGTCGGCCGCGAGGTTCTCGTGGAACTCCACGGCCGCGGCGAAGATGTCCGACGTCGCCTCGTTGAGACCGCCGGACTCTCCCGCGTAGGTGAGGCCCGCGGTGGCCGCGGTCACGCCGTGGCTCATCTCGTGGGCGGCGACGTCGAGGGCGGTCAGGGGGTGCGTGTTGCTCGCGCCGTCGCCGTAGGTCATGCAGAAGCAACTGTCCTGCCAGAAGGCGTTGACGTAGTTGTTGCCGTAGTGGGCCCGACTGTAGGCGGCGACCCCGTCGTTGCGGATCCCGTTGCGGCCGAAGACCTGCTTGTAGTAGTCCCAGGTCGCCGCCGCTCCGTAGGCGACGTCGACACCCGCGGTCTGCCGGTCGCTCTGGGCTCCGCTGCCCCAGACATCGTTGTCGTCCGTGAACAGGGTTCCGGTGCCCGAGGTCCCCTGGTTGAGGTCGTAGGTGCGATGGCCGGCGCGGTCGCCGTCGACCAGTTGGTACGACGACCCGGACGGGGTGGTGGAGAGCGGCACCGCGCCCACGTACTGGCCCGTCCCCGTGCCCGTCTCGACAGCCTCGTACCGGGAGGCGACCTTGCCGTTGGACGCGTCGGTGATGACGTGCAGTTCACTCGGCGTGCCGTCGCGCTGGACGCCGTCGACCACCGCTTCCCAGGCGAGGACCGGGCGGGTGCCCGCGGCCCAGACGACGAGCCGGGGCGCTCCGTCGGCACGCGATCGCGTGACGGCCGCCTTCCGGCTCAGCGCGAGGGCCTTCGCCGCGGCGACGCCGGCGGGAATCCTCGGCCTGACGCTCGGCACGGCGACGGCGGCCCGGCTCGCCTCGGACACGGTGCTCCGGCCGCTCTTCAGGTGCACGACCAGGTCACCGCCGAGCACCGGCAGTCCCGCGTAGGTGCGCTCGTAGCGCGTATGGGTCGTACCGTCGCCGTCCTGGGCTACGTCCTTGACGACGAGTTTCTCGCGGGCACCGAGGCCGAGGCGCTCGGCGGTGGCGCTCGCCGCCGCTCCCGCGCTCTTGACCAGCGCGGCACGCCGGGCGGGCGACAGCGGGACCTGGCGGGCACCGGACCGGGGTTCGGCGGCGATCCGGGCACCGGCCTTGGCAGGCACGGGATCGGCGGAGGCCGCGGACGCCGGAGCCGGCCCGACGGCGAGCGCCAGTAACGAGCTCGCGGCGGTGAGGGCGAGGACGGCGGCGCGTCTGCACCGAGGGGCGGAAGGGGGTTGCCGGTTCAAGGTCATCTCCATCTGCGAGGGGGGTGGCCCGGGCGGCCCGGCCGTCGGGTACGGCCGGTCCGTGGAGAGCCGGGCGGGAAGCGACGCCGCAGCGACTGCCGCACGAAGGCGCTCGCGGAGTCGGCGGCGCGTGAATCGTCGGGGTGCGGATGCGCTGGAAGGGGGCGATGTGGAGGGGATGAGCCGGAGGGAATGAGGTCACTGGTGCGTGTACGAAGCGTGCATGGTCGACAGCAGAGTGACATCCATCTGATGACCTTGTCATGGAGCGGACAAGACTTCGGCTTGAACTGGCCATTACCTACTGCGAGTTCATCCGCCCGTCACACCTTTTCGGCCGCTGTGCGGTGGCTGTGAACAGGGCCGACGTCCCGGGCTTCCACACGGCCGGTTTCCGCCGTGCGCGTCTCAGGGGTGACTCACGTGGGTGTGTTCGTGCGGCGTCTCGGAAGGGCTGCCCGGCGACCGGGGCCCGTGGTCGCGCAGCCAGTCGTGAACCGCCAGGGCGAGGGCGCACAGGATACCCACGATCCCGGAGCCGACGGCGATCACCAGGGCCGAGCGGAAGTCGTGCCGTCCCGTGCCGAGCACCATGTAGAAGAGTCCCGGCAGCGCCGCCGTACCGACGGCGCCGCCCAGCCGCTGGGCCGTCTGCAAGGCGCCGCCGGCCGCGCCCGCCATCCGCACCGGCACATCCCGGAGCGTCATCGTGACGTTCGGCGAGATGACGCATCCGCTGCCCAGCCCGCCGAGGAGGAGGGCCGGCGCCGCGTACCACACGGCATGGTCCCCGGGAGCGAGGCGCAGGATCAGCACGGCACCGCCGAGACCCAGGGCGACGGCGGTGAGGCCGCAGACGGTCAGCAGCCGGCCCAGCCGCTCGACGAGCCGTCCGGCCACCACGGCCGCCGCGGCGGAACCGATGGCGAAGGGTGTCACCGCGAGCCCCGAGCGCAGCGGGGAGAAGCCCTGGCCGTTCTGGAAGTACAGCGCGAACACCAGCCACACCCCGCTGAACCCCACGAAGTACAGGGCGGCGATGGCCGCTCCGGCGGCATAGCCTCGCGTGCTCGTCACCAGGCGCGGATCCAGGAGCGGCTGCCCGTCGGCCGCCGTCAGCCGCCGCTCCCACCAGGCGAACACCGCGAGAAGGCCCAGCCCCGCCAGGAAGAGCCACCACAGCCTTCGTACGCCGCCGGACTCGGCCAGGATCAGGGGAAGCATCAGCGCGAGCACCCCGCTGCCGAGCAGCAGGACGCCTCGCAGATCGAGCCGTTCCCGGCGGCGCGGAGCGACCTTGGGCAGCAGCCGCAGGCCCAGCAGGAAGGCGACGGCGCCCACCGGCACGTTCACGTAGAAGATCCAGCGCCAGCCCTGGGGCCCGCCGGCGAGCATCAGGATCAGGCCGCCGATGACGGGGCCCACCGCGCTGGAGATGCCGACGGTCGCGCCGAAGAGCCCGAACGCCCGCCCCCGCTCGGCTCCCCGGAACATCTGCTGGATGAGGGCGGAGTTCTGCGGCGCCAGGCACCCGGCGGCCACGCCCTGGGCGAGTCGCGCGACGACGAGGAGGGTGATCGTCGGCGCGGCGCCGGCCGCGGCACTGCACAGGACGAAGGCGGCCAGGGCCAGGAGGAAGATCCGCCGTCGGCCGATCGCGTCGCCCAGCCGTCCGGCCGTCACGAGAACCAGGGCGAAGGTGAGGGCGTAGCCGGAGACGACCCACTGGATCGACGGGGCGGAGGCGTGCAGGGCGCGCTGCATGGAGGGCAGGGCGACGGCGACGATGGTGACGTCGAGCAGGCTCATGAACCCGGCCGTCAGGGTGACCCACAGGGCGCGCCAGCGCCGCGGATCGGCCCCCTCGGCCGGCCCCCGCGCGCGGCCCCCTCGTCCGTCTGCCTGCGCGTCCGGTTCCACGCCGGGGACTCCTCTCCGCCGCCCCCACCATCTTCGGCCTGCGGGGGCGTGGGGCAACACGAGGTCGGGGGGCGC
>NZ_JBSFZS010000283.1:0-4267 GCF_053600395.1 Streptomyces sp. NPDC005070
CGGGGTGCTCCGGTTCAAGCACACCGGTGCCGCGGAAATCCGCGGCGCGCCTCGGTCAGCCGGCCGGCTCCAGCACGAAGACGGGGATCACCCGGTCGGTCTTCTGCTGGTATTCGGCGTACGGGGGAAACGCGGCGACCGCGCGCTCCCACCACTGGTCCTTCTCCTCGCCGGTGATCTCCCGGGCCCTGAACTCCTTGCGCTCGGGCCCGTCCTGGAGCTCGACGCGGGAGTCGGAGATGACGTTGTGGTACCAGACGGGGTGCTTGGGAGCGCCGCCGAGGGAGGCGACCACGGCGTACCGGCCGTCGTGCTCGACACGCATCAGCGGGGTCTTGCGGATCTTGCCGCTCTTCGCGCCGCGCGTCGTGAGGATGATGACGGGCAGGCCGGTCTCCATCAGGGTCGTTCCCTTGGTGCCACCGGAACTCTCGTACAACTCCACCTGGTCCCGGACCCACTGCGTGGGGCTGGGCTCGTACTCGCCCTCAAGTGGCATGACTTCCGTCCCATCGTCGCATCGGACTGGTCGTGTCTCGCTGGTCGTGTCTCGGCACGATTCAACACCAGCGCGCACCCGAATCTTCCGTACCACGGCCCGCGTGGCTCCCCGTGCCGGGCCGATCCCCCGGTGGGGTGTACGCGGGCCGCACCGGGCCCGGGCCCGTGACCTCATGACGAGGCCACCAGGACGCGTACGGCCAGCAGCATGATCACGCCACTCGACGCGAGCCCGGTCACGAGCCGTCCCCGATGGCTCGTCAGGGTCCGGCCCAGCAGGGCACCGCCCCCGGCGATCAGGAGCTGCCAGCTCGCGGACGCGGCGAACGCGGCGAGCACGAACACCCCCTGCTCCAGCGGGCGTACCGCCTCGGCCGTGCGGCTGCCGAGCACCAGCGCGGCGAAGTAGACGACGGTGGTGGGGTTGAGCAGGGTGATGCCCAGCAGGGCCACGTAGGCGCGGGCGGGGCGCGGGGGGTCCTGCCCGGTCCGCTCGGGGAGCCGGCGCCCGCGGTACCGGCGGACCGCGCCGATCGCGCCGTGGACCGCCAGTACGGTGAGGACCAGCGCGGAGGCCCGGCTCAGCGGGAGCATCACCGGCTGGAGCGCCGCGGCGAGCGCCGTGCCCCCGAGAGCGGCGACCAGGGCGTACAGCCCGTCGGCCGTCGCGACGCCGAGCGCCGCCGAGGCGCCGATCCGCAGGGACGTACGAGCGGTGAGGGAGACGAGGTAGGTCGCGACCGCTCCGACGGGCATGGCGATGCCATAGCCCGCGAGAAGCCCCGCGACGAGCGCGGCGGTCACGACCGGGGAGGTTCGGGCCTCCGCGGTCGGCCGGGCTGCTGCTGGACCCGCACCGGACGGACGGTGGCGGAGGTCGGCGGCAGGAAGGCTTCGATCGTGGACATGGGCAGATGTTCGGGTCACCGGACGCGGCCGCGCAACCCATTTTCGGACGGGGTGTCCCGCGGACTTCGAGCCAAGGCCGGGCAGGCGGGTGGGCCGGCGGCGCGGGAAAGCCGGGAGAACCGGAACCGCGCCCACCGCGCTTCGGCCAGATCGCGCGAACGGCTCATCTGGCCGAACTTCGCGTGGCCGCATAGGTGCCTGGGGCATCTAATGAAGATCGACAAGAGGGAACCGTCGCTTGCGAGGTCACTCATGACAGAAACCCCCCTGACCCAGCCCCCGTCCCCCCTGACCCAGCCCCCGTCCCCCCTGACCCAGCCCCCGTCACTCCCGTCCCCCCTGACTCGGCCCCCGTCAACCGAGGCGCCACCCCCGGTCCGCTTCCCGCAGGACCGTACGTGCCCCTACCATCCGCCCGTCGCCTACGCGCCCTTGCGTGAGGGCCGTCCGCTCTCACGCGTCTCCCTGTTCGACGGGCGTACCGTCTGGGTGGTCACCGGGCACGGCGTGGCCCGTGAACTCCTCGCCGACCCACGGCTGTCCACGGACCGCACGCGGCCCGCTTTCCCGGCGGTCACCGAGCGGTTCGCGGCGGCGCACAACCGCCGGATCGCGCTGCTCGGTGTCGACGACCCCGAGCACCACGTCCAACGCCGCATGCTGGTACCGAGTTTCACCCTCAAGAGGACCGCCGCGCTGCGCCCCCGGATCCAGGAGACCGTCGACCGGCTCCTCGACCGCATGGAGCAACAGGGCCCGCACGCCGAGCTGGTGAACGACTTCGCGCTTCCCGTGCCCTCCATGGTGATCTGCGCCCTCCTCGGAGTGCCGTACGGTGACCACGACTTCTTCGAGGAGCAGTCCCGCCGGCTGCTGCGGGGCCCGGCCGCCGCCGACATCGAGGAGGCCCGCGACCAACTGGACGCCTACTTCGGCTCGTTGATCGACCACAAGGAGAAGGACCCCGGGGAGGGACTCCTCGACGAGCTCATCCGCGATCAGCTCCGCGAGGGAAAGGTGGACCGGGAGGAGCTGATCTCCCTCGCGACCATCCTGCTCGTCGCCGGGCACGAGACGACGGCGAACATGATCTCGCTGGGCACCTTCACCCTGCTCGACCATCCGGAACAGCTCGCCGAACTGCGGGCCGAACCGGCGCTGATGCCCGCCGCCGTGGAGGAGTTGCTGCGGTTCCTGTCCATCGCGGACGGGCTGCTGCGGGTCGCGGCGCGTGACATCGAGGTCGCCGGTGCCACGATCCGCGCGGGCGAGGGCGTGGTCTTCTCCACCTCCGTCGTCAACCGCGACGAACTGGCCTTCCCCGCGCCCGACACCCTCGACTGGCACCGCTCGGCCCGGCACCATGTGGCGTTCGGATTCGGCATCCACCAGTGCCTCGGCCAGAACCTCGCGCGGGCCGAGATGGAGATCGCGCTGCGCTCCCTCTTCGACCGCTTCCCCGGCCTGCGGCTCGCGGTCCCCGCCGACGCCGTCGCGTTCAAGCCCGGAGACACGATCCAGGGGATGCTGGAACTCCCCGTGGCCTGGTGAGGAGCGGCATGGGCGCGGGTGTCGGCATCGCGATCGACAAGGACGTCTGCATCGGCGCGGGTCAGTGCGCCCTCGCCGCTCCAGGCGTGTTCACCCAGGACGACGACGGCTTCGGCGCGCTGCTCCCGGACGGGCCGGAAGGCGGCGGCGACTTGATGCTGCGGGAGGCGGTACGGGCCTGTCCGGTCGGCGCCATCACGGTGGCGGAGCAGACCGCCTGACCCTGCGGTCGCGCCCTATTTCCCTGCCTCCAAAAGGAGTTGGGCGGCGGCACGCGCCTGGGCGGCGGGTCCTGCGGTCCCGTCGATGCCCGCCGTGACCATGGCGCCCTCGGCGAGGAGGAAGAGATGGTCGCCGAGCGCGGCGGGGCGCCCAGCCGCGCTCACCAGCCCGGCCAGATAGGCCCGGAACGCCGCCTTGTGCGTACGGGCCTGCGCGGCCACCCGCTCCGACGTGGCGCCGAGTTCGCCGTACGCGTTGATCCACGCGCAGCCGCGGAAGTCCGGCTCGGCGAACCACAGGCCCAGCCAGTCGAAGACGGCCAGGATTCTCCGCTCGGGATCCCGCCGGCTGTCGACGTGCTCCGCCAGCCGCGCCCGCCAGCGGACGTCGCGCCGTTCCAGATACGCCTCCACCAGGTGTTCCTTCGCGGGGAAGAGCTGGTAGAGCCGCTTGAGCGAGACCTCCGAGGCGCCGCGGATGTCGTCCATCCCCACGGCCTGGACACCCCGGCCGTAGAACAGCCGCTCCGCGGCGTCGAGGGCCTGCTCGCGGGCGATCGCGAGGGCCTGCTCCCGGGTGCGTGAGGGGGCCGCCTGATCCCGGGCGGTCGTGTTGTCCATGCGACGGGCTCCTTGACCTGAGAACGTACGTTCTCTATCTTAGCGGCCAGATAGAGAGAACGTACGTTCTCTGTCACGCTGGAGAATGACCGTTCTCTATCCTCCATCGCTTTCGCTCGCACCGAGGAGTCCTCATGGCCGACCGTCCGCCCCTGCCGCCCTTCACCCGTGAGACCGCGCTCCAGAAGGTCCAGGCCGCGGAGGACGCCTGGAACACCCGCGATCCGCACAAGGTCTCGCTCGCCTATTCCGAGGACTCGGTCTGGCGCAACCGGGACACCTTCGTCACGGGCCGCGCCGGGATCGTCGAGCTGCTCACCGGCAAGTGGGCCCGGGAGCGTGACTACGCCCTGCGCAAGGATCTGTGGGTCCACGCGCGCGGTGTCCGGCAGCAGTCCCGGGGAGTCCGAACGGCTGTCGCCGCTGCCCGTGACCAGATGGGCGTACTGGTCGGCCGCCACGAC
>NZ_JBSFZS010000284.1:0-4240 GCF_053600395.1 Streptomyces sp. NPDC005070
AGGGCGCTCCCCTGCCACAGTGCGAGCGCCTGGCCCAGAAGCCGGGTCGCGTCGCGGGGGTCGCCGGGGGCGGTGGCCCGGCCCTGGCCGGACAGCCGGGTGAAGCGGGCCGCGTCGGTCGAGGCGCTGCCGAGGCTGAGGAGGTATCCGGTGGGCAGGGTGCTGATCCATTCGTGGCCGGGGGCGGGCAGCAGCCGGCGCAGCCGGGCGACGTGGGTGTGCAGGGCGCTGGGCGCGTTGGCGGGGGGCCGGTCGCCCCACAGCTCCTCCACCAGGCGGTCCACGGAGAGCTGTTGGCCCGCGTGGACGACGAGGGTGGCGAGCAGGGCCCGCTGTTTGGGTCCGGAGGGTGCGATGCCGGTCCCGGTCTGCCGGTTGTGGACGGCCACCGGGCCGAGCAGCCGGAACTCGGTCGCCTCGACCGTCTCGGTGGCCTCGGTGCGTGTGGGGGCGGGTGCGGCGAGGAGAGGGACGCTCATCGCGCGGCCGCGGACGGCGTGCGGGTGCTCAGCAGGGCGCGGCGCACGTCGTCCTGGATCTGTGCGGCGACCGCGGGGAGGTGGTCCTGGAAGTAGAAGTGGCCGCCGTCGAAGAGGTGCCGGCCCAGGAAGTGCTCGGTGGCATCGGCCCAGCCGTCCAGGCGGTGGGGCGGGGCCACCTGGTCGAGGGTGCCGCCGAACACCGACAGGGGGACGGGCAGCGGCGCGGTCAGGGGCCGGGTGCGCCAGGTCTCGCTCATGCGCAGGTCGGCGCGGATGGTGGGCTCGAACAGCTCCCACAGTTCGTCGTGGTCCATGACCTCGGCAGGGGTGCCGCCCATCGTGGTCAGCTCGTGGCGCAGTGCCGCGTCGCCGAGCAGGTGCCGGCGCACCGGGTCCCCGTCGGGGTGCAGGGTGCCGCGGGCGGACACGCCGAGCCAGAGGGGGGGTGTGCGGCCCGTGTCCAGGAGGCGGCGGGTCAGTTCGTAGGCGACGAGTCCGCCCATGCTGTGCCCGAAGAACGCGTAGGGGCCTACAAGGCGGGTGTCCAGCTCGTGCAGGAAGTGGTCGAGCAGGGCGCCGGCGTCGCTCAGTGCGGGGCGCCTGTCGCGGGGGCCGCGGCCCGGTGCGTCGGGGATCTGCACGTCCCAGTGGGCGGGGAAGCTGGAGGGCCAGTCGCGGTACGCCAGATGCGAACCGCCGGAGTGGTGGAACACGAACAGGCGCAGCTTCGGCTCTTCCGCCTTGTGCATGAAGGACTCCATCGAGAGGGCACTCCGGCGTCCGGCCCGCCGCGAACGGGCCCGGACCGGGGTGGAATGGGGACGATAGCGGCGTGCGGGCCGTGCGGGCCGCTGTCCTGAGCGGCCCTCGAACCGCTCTCGAGTACGCGTGGACGTGCGTGCTCCCGCGTCGACGCGCCCGCCCTCGTCGAGGACGGCAGGCGGGCGCGGACGGGGAGGAGGATGTGCACGTACGACGTTAGGCGGGTCCGGTCCGCATGTCCCGTGTGCTGTACGGAACGTCGAGTTCGGCTGCAGCGGTGTTCGATGCCCCGGCCCGGTTCAGGCGAGGTCGTCGCGGGTGACCCGGCGGCGGACGATGCGCCATGCGCCGCCCGAGCGGACCAGGACGTCCTGCATGACGTACACGTGCAGCGTCTTGGGGCCTCCCTGGCCGGGGGTGATGTGGACCAGGGCCGAGCAGCGGGTGCGCAGCGAGCCGTCGGTCTGCGGCTGCACGTCGAGGATGCCGACCCAGTGCTCCAGGCGGCTTCCGGCCCGCCGCCGGTGTGCCGCGCCGGCCCGCACGTAGCCGGCCAGGGCGGTGCGTGCCCCTACCGGCGCGGGCAGGGACGGCAGGTGCAGGACGGCGTCCTCGGTGAAGGTCTCGGCCCAGCGCTGGGTGTCGTGCGTGTCCAGCAGCCGCATCTGGTGCGCGTAGAAGTGCTGCGCCTGCGCGTACAGGGCGGCGAACTCCCGCCCGGGCAGGGTGTGTTCGGCGGTGCCCGCAAGCTCGACGGTCATGTCTCAGCCTCCGCTTTGTCCGCGTCCTCAGGGGTGGGGGGACGCCGGGGGTCCCGGGGCGCTCCCGGGGATCCGCGTTCGGTACGGACAGTCTTCGAGGCGTGGATCGAGCATCTTTCAAAACCGCCTCAAGCGGTCCCTGACGCCGGTTCGTTCTCTTCTCCTGCCGGTTTCCGGCGTGGCGTTCAGGCCGCTGTCCGCGGTTGGGGCGCGGGGCCCGGGGGTGGCCGGCTGTCCGGTGCGGTGCCGGTGCCGGGAGGGTGCCGGTGCCGGGAGGGTGCTCAGCCCGTTGCGGGAACGAGGCCGGTCGGCTGTGAGGTCACTGGGGCTCCTCGTCCCACAGGGGTGTGTCGGTGCGCAGGACCGAGTAGAGGACCTGGTCGTGCCAGCGGCCCGAGCGCCACTGGGCGGAGCGCAGGGTGCCCTCGCGGGTGAAGCCGGCCTTTTCCAGGGCGCGTTGCTCGGCGAGGTTGGCGTGGTCGGTGAAGGCCTGGACGCGTTCGGCCCGGGTGTGGGCGAAGAGGTAGTCGACGACCTGACGCTGGGCGGCGGTTCCGGTGCCGCGGCCGCGGGCGGCGGGGAGCAGGGCGATGGCGATGGTCCAGCAGGCGGAGGTGTCGGGGCGTCCCCAGGTGGAAGCGAACCATTCGACGCGGCCCACCGCCTCGCCGGCGGCGGTGATGGTGAGCATGCCGCCCTCGCGGCCCAGGAGGCGGTCCTCGGCGTAGCGCTCGCGCAGCCGGTGGGTGGAGGTGAACCCGAACCACTGGAAGGGGCCGGTGCCGTCCTGGGTGGTGAACTCGCGCTCGAAGAGGTCGAGATCGCCGGGGACGACGGGGCGCAGGGACGCTTCGCTGCTCATCTGGATGACTCCTTGGCCGCCAAGTCGGTTGGTGCCGCGCCGAGTTCCGCGGCGGGCACCGGGGCTTCAGCATCCACCACGCCCGGCCGGCCGGGCGGGGGAAGGGCGCGGCTCGGGTCGCGGTGCCTGGCCGGCCGGCGTCGGGTGAAGCGGACCAGGTCGCGCAGCGGCGGAACCCGGCCGTGCGCGCCGCCGATGTGTACGTCGGCGGTGCGGGGCGCCGGCGGCTGCGCGGGCGGCGCCGAGGGTGCCGAGGGTGCCGAAGTCGCCTTCCCGTGGGAGGAGTTCGGGGACGTGGCGCCGGCGGCTGCCGCCGTGTCCGTCGGGTGTGTCCGTCGGGTTCGGGTACCGCCCGCAGGCCGGTCCGCGGGCCCGTTCACGCCCCGGGCCGGGGGTCGGTGGTTCGGGGGCGTTCAGGCGCCGGGCCGGGGTCCGGGGGACGGTCCGGGACCAGGGTCAGGTGGCGCCGGCCGGCCGTGCGTACGCGCGGGGTGCCGGGCCCTGCCGGCCGGGACGGCACGGCGTGCGCCGCCGACGCCGACGCCGGTGCGGGTGCCGGAGCCGGTGCGGGTGCGGGTGGCCGCGGGTGCTGGGCGGGTGCGGGGAGGGGGCGGGTCTCGGTCACGGCGTCCTTGAGGGCGTGGGCGAACACCTCGATGTCCTCGGCCGAGTTGTCGTGGTGGACGGATGCGCGTACGGCCGTGACGACGCCGCGCTCGGGCAGGTACAGCGGGACCTCCTCGGCGACCGTCTTCCACACCACGACGCCGCGGTCCGCGAGCCGGCGGCGCACCAGTGCGGCCGGCACGTCCGGGTGCCGGAAGGTGACGATGCCGCTCTGGAGGCGTCCGGGGGCGATCAGTTCGGTGCCGGCGGTGTCCTCGACGGCGGCGCGCAGGCCGGGAGCGAGGTCCCCGCCCGGGGGCGGGGCCGTGTGCAGGGCCAGGGCCCGGTTCAGTGCGGCGGCCGCGGCGCCGTGCGGCGGCACCAGGGGCGGGCCGCCGTGCGGGGCCAGCATCGTGCGCAGCCGCGGTGCGACGCCGGCGAATCCGGCCGCGTAGGGGCCCCGCAGGAACCTCCAGCCGTCCCCGGTCACCAGGTGGCAGCCGATGCGGGAAGCGTCCACGGGCAGTTGGCCCACCGCGTACGAGGCGTCGACGGCGTACAGGCACCGGTGGGGGGCGAGGAGGCGGCCGATGTCCTCGACGGGATGGACGATGCCGCAGCCGGAGGGCACGTACGGGACGCAGACGAGGGCGACGTCGCCGCCGATGTGCCGTGCCATCCACTCCAGGTCGAGGTCGCCGTCGGGGCGCAGCGGTACGACCTCCAGCCGGCAGCCGGTGCGCGCGCGCAGCGCGAAGACGGTGCTG
>NZ_JBSFZS010000285.1:0-4210 GCF_053600395.1 Streptomyces sp. NPDC005070
GCCTTGATGCCCCGACGCCCACGCCTCACCCAACGGCGACGGGCTGATGCACCGGCACGGCCCCGACCCACCCACCGGCCCGGGACCTATCCGGCGTGCGCGTCGATCTGCCAGCACGCCGCCGTGAAGCGGACCTCCCCCTCGTGGACGTACGGATCGAACGCGGGGCGGACCGCCGAGACGACCCGGGCCCTCGTCGCCCCGTCCACGTCGCGCAGCGCGATCCCGACCGGCCCGAACCGGCTGAAGTACGGGACCAGCTCCTTCTCGGGCATGACGCACGCCACGTCGACGGCCCGGAGGCCGACCCCGGCCCACCCCGCCTCCTCCAGCAACCGCCGCACCCTGTCCGCGTCGGCCAGAGCGAACTGCCCCGGCGCGGCGGGATCACGCGCGGGCAGATTCGGCATGAGCGGTGCCGCCGCCCGCTCGGCCGTCGTCATGAACGGGTTCTCCGCGATGCCCCGCCAGACGACGAACCGCAGCACGGCGCCGTCCTTCGCGGCCCGCCGCAGATTGGCGAAGGCCCGCACCGGATCGGAGAAGAACATCACCCCGAAGCGGGAGACGACCGCGTCGAAGGCCGCGGGCGGCTCGAAGACATGATCCTGAGCGTCGGCGCGGAGGAACGAGACGGCCCCCACGCCCACCCCTTCCGCACCCGCCCGCTCGGCCCGCGCCCGAGCGGCCTCCACCATCGGCTCCGAGATGTCGACGCCGACACACCGCCCCCCGGCCCCGAGCCGCCGCGCGATCGCCACCGTCGTGCCGCCCGTACCGCAGCCGACGTCCAGGACCCGGCCCCCCTGCCCGGCCGGAAACGTCTCGACGAGCAGCTTCTCCAGCGGCGCGAACAACGCGTCCACCATGTCCTGGGCCTCGACCCAGGCGTTCCCGGACGGCCCGTTCCAGCGCGCGGCCTGCTCGTCGCCCACCGTGTCGCCCACCTCGTCGCCCACCGTGTCGCCCGCCCCGAGATCGGATCCCATCACGCCTCCTGTGGTTGCCCTCATGGCCTGGAGATGACACCGTCCTACTTCAAGCCGACTTGAGGTCAAGACGATGCCGGATCTGGATATCGCCGAAGTGGCACGCCGCGCCGGGGTGCCCGCTTCGACCCTGCGGTACTACGAGGAGAAGGGGCTCATCGCCCCGACGGGCAGACGTGGTCTGCGCCGGCAGTACGACCCCGGTGTGCTGGAACGGCTGGCGCTGATCGCGATGGGCCGGTCCGCCGGGTTCTCGCTGGACGAGATCGCCCGGATGTTCGCGCCGGACGGGCGCCCGCGCATCGACCCCCGGGCCCTTCTCGACAAGGCCGACGAACTGGACCGGACGATCCGCGAGCTCGAGGTCCTGCGCGACTCCCTGCGGCACACCGCCGCCTGCCCCGCGCCCAGCCACATGGAATGCCCGACGTTCCGCCGGATCATCGGGGCGGTCGTGGCCGGCGTGGTCGCGGTGCCGGGGAGACGGGCGGCGCGGAGTCCTTCGCGACCATAGCGAGACCCGACCGAGCTCAAGCACGCGGCGCACGTCGTGCACAATCGGGACCATGACGACCCCCGACCACCAGTCACCCCTTTCGGACGCCTCGCGACCCGAGGCCAGGGACCGGATCTACCGGTCGCCCGCCGGTATCGCGGGCGGCGTCCTCCTGCTCCTCATCGTGGGCTGGCTCGGCTTCGACGCGCTGGTCTCCGGCAACGGCCGCACCCCCTGGCTGGCGCTCGCCGGACTGATCCTGATCGTTCCCGTCGTGACCGCGTTCACCCTGCGCCCCGCCGTCTACGCCAACGAGGACCGGCTGCGCGTCCGCAACCCGCTGCGCGTGATCGTGCTCCCCTGGAGCAAGGTCGCCTCGCTGCGGTCGCACTACTCGAACGAGGTGATCGACACCTCGGGCACGAAGTACCAGCTCTGGGCGGTGCCCGTGTCGCTGCGGGCCCGCAAGAAGGCGGCCCGGCAGTCGGCCCAGGGCGCGGCGGGCCGCGGGGGCGGCGGCCGCTCGTCGTCGCTGGGCCGCGCGTCCGCCTTCGGCCGGTCCGCCGTCGCCGACGCGCCGGTCCGCCCCGAGACCGACCGGATCATGGACGATCTGCGCGAGCTGGCAGAGAACCGGGCCGCCGCGGAGAGCGCGCAGGGAGAGGTCACGGTGCGCTGGGCGTACGAGGTGGTGGGCCCCGCGCTCGCCGGCCTCGTGGTCCTGGTCATCCTGCTGGCGACGGGCTGACGCATTCCTTCGCGGGGCCCCGCCCCGCCTCGGCCGCGACCACCGTCCCCCACCCGGAGACGAAGCCGAGGGCCTTTCGCACAACCGGCCGCCCGCGTGGTCCGAGTCTCTGGGAAACGATGAACACCGACGTCCGGCGGCCCCTGCCCGCCACCGCGATACCCGACGGCTGCCTTTCCTGGAGCACGGAGCACACCCGGCGCTGGACGCGGGTGCTGCCGCCCGGCTGGACATTCGTGCAACGGCTCGGGCTGCGGAGCCTGAAACTGGCGCTGCTCACCGGCGCACTGGCCGCCCTGGGACTGACCTGGGCCGGTCTGCCGCCGTACCTCGCGGCGGCGGCCGGGCTCCATCTCGTATGGCTGCCGCTGCGGCCCGAGATCGTACGGGTGTCGGCGCCGGCCCTGGCCCTGGCGGTCGTGATCCTGCGCCCCGCCCCGGTCCTCCCCGTGGTTGTGGGCGCACTCCTGCTGACCGCGACCACCCTGGCCGTCTCCGGCCTGCGGCTGCGGGCCAGGGACCGGCAGCGGGACGCGGCACTCGCCGCCTCGGGAGGGGTGACGGCGCCCCTCCCGGACACGGACCGGCCGCTTCGGCGCGGCCGGTCTCTCTCCCGACTCGGGACCGTCCTGATCCTCGCGGGCGTCCCGCTGATCGCGACCGCCGGTCTGTGGGCCTCCTCGGAGAGCCGCCGGGCGGTGGTCGTCGGCGGCTGCTTCGTGACCGGGCTGGGCGTCGCCGCCCTGCTCTCCGGAGTGCTGGGCAGACGGCGGGCCGTCGCCCTGCGTTCCGCGCCGGCGCCCGTTCTGCGCGTCCTGACGCGCGAGACCCGGCACGGCGACGCGAGGGTCTTCGCCGCGGACGACGTGGCGGGCCTGCGACCGCTGTTCACCGTCGGCGTGGTCGCGCTGGACCATGCCCGGGACTACGCCGCGGACGACGTGGCGGACGCCGCGGTGGACATCGTGGCGGACGCGGCGGACGTCGCGGGCCCGGTGGAGACGAACCCCCTCTACGACGACCGGCCCGGACCGTTGCGGGAGGCAGTCCTGTACGGCGTGCCGTACGACGGTGCCGAGGTCGTGCTCGTCAGTGCCGCGCCGACGCCCGGGGGCCCGCTCGTGGCGGAACGGTCGTCCGGGCCCGTACGCCCGGTGCCGGAGAGCACCGTGCGGCGACGGCTCGGACAGGCGAAGCGAACGGCGGCCCGCAGGGTGGCGGACGACGCACAGCACTTCGGCCTGGTGGAGGCCGCCCGCTCGATGAACACCGCGCCGGTACGCCACTGGCGCGCGGGTCCGGTGGACCGGTTGTCCGGCTTCCTGATGCTGGTGTGGGGCGCTGTGCTGTGCGGGCTGGTGTTCACCGACGGGGACGTCAGTCTCTGGAAGCACGTCCTCGCCCTCCTCACCGGCCTGTACGGCGCGTTCCGCATCCCCGTGAAGCTGTGCTGGCGGATCACCGCCGACAGGAACGGGCTCTGGCTGAACGGTCTGCGCGGGACCACCCGCATCCCGTGGGACGACGTCCGCTCGGTCCGCCGGGAGTCCCTGGAGCTCAAGCTGCGCTGGGGCGGCGACGGGTCATGGACGGTCTCCGCGCCCCGCTGGGCCTGGCTCCAGCGCCGATGCGGTGTGACCCACCCGTACGACGCCCTGGCCGCCGAGGTGACCGCCATGCACACCGACCCCGACCTGCGCCCCACGGGCGACAGCGAGGAAGGCGAGCGGGGGCGCCCCCTGTGGCCGCTGGCAGTGCCGCTCGTCCTGGTGTGGCTGTCGGTGGTCCTGGCCGCGCTGGTGGGGCTCCCGGACTGGTGAGACGGCCCCCGGGAAGGCGCTGCGGGCACTCCTAGGTCGTGTCCGCAAAGTCGCGCCTGCCCGGCGACGCCTGGCACGCTCCCCCAAGCTCTTCGAGCAGGGGGGACCCCCACTCGCCGCACCGGGCGCAGACCCGAGCGGAAGAGCACACTTCTCA
>NZ_JBSFZS010000286.1:0-4200 GCF_053600395.1 Streptomyces sp. NPDC005070
TGCGGGACTCCATGGGCGACGCGGCGCGCACGAACGTCCGGCGCTTCACGACGGAGGCGGTCGTCCGCGGGTGGGAGGACCTGTTCGCGTTCCTGCTCGGGGCGGACGCTGAACTTGACGGTGATGAAGATCATGAGGGCTCCTCGCGTCGGTGTCGAGCCATTCTGCGCCGCTCGCGGCAGGTGAACACCAGAGGCCTGTAGGCCGATCGGGGGAACCTCCGCGTCCGGATCGCTCCTGTCCGGTGCCCCGCCTCGAACTGTCTTGCGGAGCCCTGTCGGGCTCTGTATCGTTTTTCGATAACATCGATAATCGATATGGGGGAGTCATGGCGAGGGTCCGCAATCCACTGGAGCCGATGTCGAGCGCGGTCACGCTGATCGTGACGGTGTTCGCGGCGGTGACGGTCCTGGGCGTGTTCGGTTCGATGTTCATGGACGGAGTCAGCGTCCTCGGGATCGGGGACACGACGATCTGCGTCACGGACACGACGAAGACGGTGGGCGCCGACGTGCCGTCCATGGGGTTCAAGGCGGCGCCGGGAGCCTCGATGGGCCTGGACGCCAACCCGAGCTTCTGCACCGACGATCCCAGCACGGCTCAGGGCCTGCTCAACACCGCGACCCAGGTTCCCTCGTTCGTCTTCACCGTCGGGGCGCTCCTGCTCGTCCTCCGGCTGATCAGGGGAGCCGAGGGCGACGGCCTCTACACCGCGCGGACGGCGCGGCGGCTGCGCAGCGTGGGCTGGTGGCTGCTGGCCGGAAGTGTGCTCGCCGCGATCACGGCGTCTGTGGGCGAGAAGGCGCTGATCCATTCCCTGAGCAGAGGCGGCGATGTCAGCGCCCTGTCCGGGCTCGTCTCGTGGGACGCTCCGTACATGGCGATACTCACCGGCCTCGGCGTCCTCTCCTTCGCACGGATCATGCGCGTCGGCGTCGCCATGCGAGAAGACCTCGACGGAACGGTCTGATGCCCGAGGACAAGGAGGAGCACGCGATCGAGGTCCATCTCGACCGTCTGCTCGAAGAACGCGGGATGACCCTGGCGGAGCTCGCGGACCGGGTCGGTGTCACTCATGTGAACCTGTCGATCCTGAAGAACGGCCGGGCCAGGGCCGTACGGTTCACCACGCTGACCCGGCTCTGCGAGGTGCTGGAGTGTCAGCCGGGCGACATCCTCAGCTGTCGCCCGCCCGGGCAGAGGACCGGACGGACCGTCATGTGACGGCCCGTTCCCCCGGTCCGGGTGCGTCGGCTTCGGTCTGCTCGTCGGTGAGTTCGGGCTCCAGACCTTCCCCGACGTCGGCCGGGGGCCTCCCCGTGTCGGCCCGCCAGGCCTCGAACGCCCAGGCGGTGAGGGTGACGACGGTCAGACCGAGCAGCCAGCCGCCCAGCACGTCGCTGAACCAGTGAACGCCCAGCGCGACACGGGTGAAGCCGACGCCGACGACGGAGAGGACGGCGGCGCCCCAGCACAGCGCGCGCCAGGAGCGCGGCACCAGGGGCAGCAGGACCAGCAGCAGGATGGCGAACGAGGTGGTGGCCGTCATCGCGTGGCCCGACGGAAAGGAGAACCCGGGCGCCCGTGCCACCGGATCCTCCAGCGACGGACGTGCCCGTTCGACGACCGTCTTCACCAGGAGCCCGATGAACCCGCCGGCCACCGCCGTCACCGCGGACCACGCGGCGAGACGCCAGGCCCGGCGGTACACGAGCCACACCGTCAGCAACGCGACAGCCGTACGCAAGGTGACCGGATCCCAGACCCGGTCGGAGAGGAAACGCAGCGTACTCGTCCAGGCGGGATGCACCAGCGCGATCTCGTGGAGCCGGCGGGCGGCGCCCGCGTCCAGTCGGCGCAGGGGCTGCCATCTGCCCTCGATCAGGACGAGGAGCAGGCCGAACGGCACCGCGGTGATCGCGGCCACCGCGGCCGAGCCGAGCAGCCGGACACCGAACCGGCGGTCGGCCGCCCGCCGGCGCTCCCGCAGCTTCTGGATCGTCGCGCGCGCCGCCATTCAGACTCCCGGATCGGGCTCGACCGGACCGGGGCGCCGTGCGCGCGAGGCCTCGAGCTGCGCGGCGAAGGACAGTCCGAGGAACAGGGCGATCGAGGTCAGATAGGCCCAGAGAAGGAGGGACATGAAGGCGCTGAGGGGGCCGTAGACCGTGTCGAAGGTGCCGCTGACCCCGAGGTACAGACTCAGCAGCCAGGTCAGCGCCGTCCACAGCACCAGGTACACGGCGGCGCCGAAGACCAGCCAGGTGTAGCCGGGCTGGCGGCGGCGGGGCGAGCGGCGGAAGATCGCGCTGGCCGAGATGAGGGCGAGGAGCAGACCGGAGGGCCAACGCAGCAGATCCCAGGCGGTCTTGGCGCCTCCGTCGAGGTGGTAGACCGTCACGACCGCGGACGCCAGGTCGCCGCCGGCCACCATCAGGACGAAACCGAGGCCGAGCGGGATTCCCGCGCTCAGGGACATGACCAGGCCGCGCAGATACTTCCGGTGGAAGACGCGGTCACGCTCGTTCCCGTAGATCCGGTTGGCGCCCCGCTCGATCTGGCACATGGCGGTGGTCACGTTGACCAGGGAGAAGGCCAGTCCGAACCACAGGGCGACCTGCGCCCCGTCGCCCGCCGTGTGCCGGCTGCGGCGCAGCGCGTCGTCGACGACGTCGGCGCTCGGGCCCGCGGCGATCCGGCGGATCGTCAGCTCGGCGACTCTGCCGATGTCCTCGGTGTGCAGGACCGAGGACAGGCCCACGAACGCAATGGCGAGCGGGATCAGGGACAGCACCGTCTGGAGGGCGAGCGCTCGGGAATGGCTGAACCCGTCGGCGTAGCGGAACCGGATGAACGCGTCGCGCAGCAGGGGCCAGCCGCCATAGCGGCGCAGCGACGCGAGGGCCTCGTCGGCGGAGAGTTCGTCGCCGGACATGGCGCGGGTCTCCGGGACCTTCGTCGCGGTACCCATTCACTTCCCCCGGGAGGGCAGCAGGACGGTCAGGGCGCCGGGGCGGACCTCGGCGGTGAGGCGCCGGCCGGGGCCCACCGGATCCCCGTCGAGTTCCCTGGACTGAGGTGTGTCGAAGGTGAGTTCGGCGCGCCGGAAGGTGAAGAACTCCACGGGGACTCCCTGGTGGTCCTCACCCGCCGCCGCGAGGGTGTGCGCGGTGGACGGCCGTGGAGGCGTGGCGCCCCCACGCAGCAGTGTCCGCAGGGCCCGGAACCAGCCGCCCGGTCCGCGCGGGTCGAGGACGAGGAGGTCGAGCCGTCCGTCGTCGGGGCGGGCGGCGGGCAGCAAGGTGACCCCGCCCTGCACGGTTCCGACGTTGGCGACGAGCACCATGCGGGCCGTGCGGCGGAACGCGGGGGCTCCGTCGAGCCGGATCGTCACCCGCATCCGTGGCGTGCGCAGGGTTCCGATCCCGGCCAGTGCGTAGGCCGGCCAGCCGAGGGCGGCCTTGGCGCGAGGATCGGTGTGCTCCATCATCGCGGCGTCGAGACCGGCCCCGGCCATCGCGGCGAACCGGGTGGCGGTCAGGCCGTCGCCCTCGACGGCCGCGAGGTCGAGCGGGTGCGGAGCGCCGGCCAGCGCGGCTTCGAGCGCGTCGACCGGGGAGAGCGGCAGACCGAGATTGCGGGCCAGCAGATTGCCGGTGCCGCAGGGGACGACGGCCAGGGGAACGCCGCTGCCGGCCAGGGCGTCGGCGACCGTGCGGACCGTTCCGTCACCGCCGCAGACCACCACGAGTGTCGCGCCCTCGCGGACCGCGCGGGCCGTCTGCCCTGCCCCGGGATCGTCGGCGGTGGTCTCCAGGAACATGGGGTCGCGGTGGCCGTGGCGTTCGAGGGTTCGTCGCAGTGCGTCGCGCTCGGGCGCGTCGGTCACCGTGGGATTGAGGATCACGGCGGTCGTGCCGGGCGGACGCTCGTCGGCGGCCGGTGCGACGGGGGTGCCGCCCGTGGACGGGGCCGCGGTCACGGACCGGTCGACGAGCAGGGCGCGCCCCACGATCAGCAGAGACAGCCCGCCGTTGGCGAGGCCGCCCAGGACGTCCGTGGGGTGATGCATGCCCCGGTAGAGCCGGGCGGCACCCACGAGCAGCGGCAGGAGCAGCAGCAGCCCGGCCACGACCCTGCGCCACACCCACCGAGAAGGAGTCGTGCACCGATGACCACGCAGCAGCAGCGGTCCGTTCG
>NZ_JBSFZS010000287.1:0-4148 GCF_053600395.1 Streptomyces sp. NPDC005070
GGTGCACGGGGGCGGTTCGGGGACCCTGAGGATGTGGGCCGAAGGCGAGCAGATCGTGCCCCAGGCCTGCGTACTGGACGTACTCGGGTCTGGGGCCGGTGCGGCGCGAGTGCGTGCATGGCGCCGCCGGGCAGACGGGAATTGTCAGACAGGCCCTAGCCCTCGACGCCCGGGAGCAGGCCGGTGGCAGGTGCGGCGAGGTCGGTCGCCTGGTGGAGCTGGTTCAGCTCGTACAGCCTGTTCACTCCACCGAGCTGGCTGGAGGGCTGCGGCAGCCCGCTCCGGTGCGCGGCGGGGATGTCGCTCGTCGCGAGCGAGTCGAGCGCGGACATGGGGCTCAGCTTCCCGTCGTGAGGCTCTGCGCCCGCGGCCGTCGCCATCGGCGCGGCAAGTCCTGTGACGCCGACGGCGAGACCAACGGCGGCGACGATACGTCGTGTTGAGATCATGCAATCAGCAACGGCCGTGGCCCCGGGGCGGACACGGCCCGGGGCCCGCGCTCACCCGAGAGGCGCATCGGGCGCCTGCGTTTGCCGTGGGCCCGGAGGCGGAGGACGCTCGATACTGAGGCGCTTCGTGGTCGGCTCGTGGCCGGTCCGCGCCTTCCTGAGGAGGTCCCCATGGGCACAGCGGCAGCCCCCGCCTTCGACACCGAGGCGCTGCGCCGGGGCATTGAAGGACACAGTGCGGCAGATCTGCTGTCGCTCTACGCGGACGACGCGGAACTGCGCATCGTCGACCGCAACACCCAGCCCAGTCACCCGATGGTCAAACACGGCCGAGCCGAGATCGCCGAGATGCTCGACGACGTCTACAGCCGGGACATGACGCACAGGATGGACCAGTGCGTCGTCCAGGGCGACCATGTCGCCTACACCGAGACCTGCGTGTACGCGGACGGGGTGCGGGTGATGAGCACGTCGATGATGTCGTTGCGCGACGGCAAGATCATCGAGCAGACACTGGTACAGGCATGGGACGAGTAGGGAGGAACTGGCCGAAGGTCCAGGTCACGTCTCGTGTGACCTGGACCTTCTCCGCGGGCGCCGCGATGGGGAGTTCCCGTCCGGACCGTCGCCGCCGGACGGGAGTCCTGACGGCGGGCCTGCGGGTGTCCGCCTCCCTGCTGGACTCGCTGCTGCGGACCGCGCGTTCGCGGCCGCGTCCCCCTTTGCCTCGTGCGACCCGAAGGCCGCGCATCCGGCCCCGGTGAGTCACGGCCGCGCGGCGCCCGTCGGCGTCGAGGGCGGCGAAGCCGCCGTCAGAGCTGGTTCGTGACCGCCCGGGCGGCGGGCCGCGCCGCCCGGAGCAGCATGGGGGACGCCCGGTCCACGAAGTCGTGGAGAACCGCCGAATAGGCCGTGTCGCCCCCGAGTTCACGCAGGAGGCGGTGAGCCCGGTCGCGGAAGACGCTGATGTCCTGCTCGTACCGGCCCAGCACGTCCGGCGCGAGCAGGATGCCGGTGAGCGCCGCCCGCGCGTCGGGCGAGCGGCGTCCGGCGGCGTGCAGTTCGAGGACGTGGTCCGCGGAGCCGTGCCCGGCGTTCTCCACCGCGCAGGCCAGCAGATACGTCACCGTGCCGTTCACGAGGTCTTCGTTGCGGCCGGTCAGGATGTCCTGCTGATCGTTGAAGATCTGCCACAGGATGCCGAAGACGTTGCCGAACTCCCGCCAGAGTTCGACTCTTTCGTCCGAGCAGCCGGCCAGTCGCGCCGCCATGGCGGTGACCATGCTGTACGGAGCGCCGGACTTCCCGAGGTAGGCCGTGACGACGGCGTCGCGCGTGACCGCGCCCACGTCCGCGCGAAGGTCCCTCAACTGCCCCTCGGTCGCGCCGATCCAGCACCGCACGATCTCGGCCGACAGCGGGCCGCGCGCCTTCTCCGGGATCCGGGGCGACTGAACGACGAGCAGGGGAAGGGGTATTCCGCTGACGACCGTGGCGAGCAGCGCCTCGCTCTCGCGGAGACCACCGGCGGCGAAGACGGCCTGGCCGTCGGCGAGGTCGTCCAGGTAGCACGCGGAGGTCCACCACAGTTCATGGACGACGGCCAGCGGGACGGCCGGTCCGGGCGCCCCCGTCTCCACGGCGTGGACGATCATCGGCAGAACGGAGTGGGGGTAGGCGAAGGTCCGGTGCTCCAGGAGTTCGGCGACCGCCGCCCGGACGGACGCGGCCTCCGGGCCGAGCAGGTCGAGCGCGGCGTTCCGCTCCGCCTCGATGTCCGCGGCCATCTCCCCATGCAGATCCATGTACGACTTCGCTCGCACGCAGTCCACCCCCACCACTGAATTGTTCGAGCGCCGATTCGATCATTCGCCATGATGACGAGCCAGAGCAACTTCGCGCCATGGCCGGTTTGTTGAGAGTCCTGTTTCTTGGCGGTACGCGGAGCGGGTCACGGGCCGCGAACCTCGCCATACTGGATCTCGTGCGAGTAGCGATCATGACCGCGGGTTCGCGGGGCGACGTGGCGCCGTTCACGGGACTCGGGCACGGCCTGGTGCGGGCCGGGCACGAGGTGACCCTGGTGACGCACGGAAGTTTCGCCGGCCTGGTGCCGGGCTCGGGGGTGGGGTTCCACCCGCTGCCCGTCGATCCGCGGGCCGAGCTGGAGTCCGGACCGGGGCGGCGGCTCCTCCGGAGCGCCACGGGCGCCGGGAAGATCATCACGCTCGCCGGGCTGGCGCGGTCACTGGCCGGGCGGCTGACCGACGGCATGATCGAGGCCGCCGGCGCCGCCGACGTCCTGCTGCTGTCCGGTTCGCTGGGACCGCTCGGGTACGCGGTCGCGGAGGGGCTGGGCCTGCCCAGCATGGGAGTGCACCTCCAGCCACTGGCGCCGACCAGGGAGTTCGCGCCCCCGGTGGCCGCTGCGGGCTCCTGGGGGTCCACGGTCAACCGGGCGGCGGGGTACGGGGTGAACCTGGCCGTCGAGCGGGTCTTCGCGGAAACGGTACGGGACCTGCGCAAGGGGTTCGGCCTGCCGCCCGCGGGGACCGTCGCGGCCCGGCGCGCCCGCGAGCGGCGGGCCTGGCCGGTGCACCACGGTTTCAGCCCCCTGGTCGTGCCCCGGCCGCGGGACTGGAGACGCGGGCTCGACGTCTCCGGCTACTGGTGGCCGTACGCGAGCGAGGACGCCCGGCTCCCCTCGGCGCTGGAGGACTTCCTGGACGCGGGCCCCGCTCCGGTCTTCGTGGGCCTCGGCAGTGCGACCGTTCCCGATCCCGGGCGGCTGAGCGGCGAGATCGTGGGTGCGCTGCGGGCCGCCGGGCTGCGCGGGGTGATCCAGCGTGGGTGGGGCGGGCTGCGCGCCACCGGCGACGACATGATCACCATCGGCGAGGTGCCGCACTCCGCGCTGTTCCCCCGGATGGCGGCGGTGGTGCATCACGCCGGGGCCGGCACGACAGCGGCGGGGCTGCGGGCCGGGGTTCCCGCCGTGCCCGTGCCGGTCCAGTTCGACGAGGGTTTCTGGGCGGCACGGCTGGTCGCGCTCGGGGTCGCGCCCGGCACCCTGTCGCCACGCCGGCTGCGCGCCGAGCGGCTGGCGCCGGCCCTGGTCCGGGCGACCACGGACCCCGCGTACCGCCGGAACGCGCGGGCCCTGGCGGAACGCCTGCGCACGGAGGACGGGGTGGCCCCGGTCGCGAGGACCCTCTCCCACCTCGAACACCCCGGACGGTCCTGAGGGCCGCTGAAGCGCCCCCCTCCGCCCCGCCACGGCCGTCTACGGGCCCGTGGCGTCGCCCGTGCCCCATCCCGCGGGGCGCAGGATCGCCAGGAGCTGGCGGACCAGTTCCTCCACCACCTCGTCCAGCGTCGCGTCCACCCAGCCGGCGTTCCAGTCGTGCAGCAGGCCGTTCACGCTGCCGATGAAGGCGGTGGCGGCCAGCCGGTAGTCGCGCGGGGCCGCGTCCCCGCGGGCCACGGCGCCGGCCGCCTCGCCGCAGATGAACTCCACCCAGCGGGACCGGCGGGCGAGCCGCTGTTCCTCCAGCCGCGCGCTCACGCCGATGATCTCCACGAAGGTGATGCGGATACGGCGCGGATCACTCGTCACGTTCGCCGCGTAGGCGCGGAAGAGGGCGGTGGCGCGCTCGCCGAGCGGCTGGTCGCGGGCCTCGGCGAGCGCGTCCAGGGCGG
>NZ_JBSFZS010000288.1:0-4146 GCF_053600395.1 Streptomyces sp. NPDC005070
GCTCATGCGCCCCCAGATCCGCAGCCTTCGTTCCGCTCTGCAGCGGTGGACGGCGGACGGCGGCCTCACCGCAGCCGCCTGTACGAGCACCTTCCTGCTCGCCGAGGCCGGACTGCTCGACGGCCGCTCGGCGACGACCACTTGGTGGCTGCGTGACCTGTTCGTCCAGCGCTATCCGAAGGTCACGCTGGACATGGACCGCATGGTGGTGCGGGACGGCGCCGTCGTCACCGCCGGTGCGGCGTTCGCTCATATCGACCTCGCGCTGAGCCTGGTCGCACGGATCAGTCCGCGGCTGGCCTCCGAGACCGCCCGCGCACTCCTGATCGACCAACGGCCCACGCCGAGCGTGGCCGCGTTCACCGACCACCTTCACGACCAGGACCGACTGGTGAGCGACTTCGAGGCATGGGCGCGCACGCACCTGCACCTCCAGGTCGGGGTGGCCGACGCCGCACTCGCCCTCAAAGTGACCCGCCGCACCCTGGAACGCCACGTGAAGGAAGGGCTGGGGACCTCTCCCTACGCCTTCCTGCGCGCCCTGCGCGCGGAGCGGGCGACGCACCTTCGCGCGACGACCTCACTACCGGCCGAGGACATCGCCCAGCGCGTGGGCTACCGGGACGCGGGCAGCGTCCGCAGGCTGCGCACCGGCCGGTGACCCGCGCCCGCTGAGAAGACCTTCCGGGGATGACAGCAGAGGCGCGGATGGTCCCGACGTCCCTGCGCCACGACCGTCCGCGCGCCGGTGAGCACTGTTTACTCACGCGCTCACCTCGCCGACAGCCGACCGTGGAACCAGGTTCCGTGAGCCGGCCATGAGCGGTGGCCAGGGCTTTCGGTTCGTGTGACGGCCTCCCGTGGGGACGGGACCGTCGCGCACAGGTGGTCGTGTCCCGCCCAGGAAGAAAGCTGGGCGGCGACACGGCCGCCTCGCTCCGCACGAGCTCAACTCGGCTGCCCTGTGGGGCAGTACGCCGCATCCGACCGCCTGCTGTCCGGCGGCCAGCACCTGTCGGTCCCTTCGGAGGTATCCAGTGAGCGCACAGACGCCACGGGTCAGCGCAATGCGCTGACCCGTCGTCGGCTCGATCCGGAAGGAATACCTCAGATACACGTGGCCAACGTACTGACCGCCACTGACAACACCCCACTGCCCAGAGAGCGAACCGACTTCCCCTGCCCCACAGGAGCTTCGTTCCTCCCCCGGCCGAAGCCAGGGGTATCCACCAAGGAGACCCGATGACCACCACCGTCAGGACATCCTCTGCTCACTCCCATACGTGCCCCGCCCGGCCCCATGGAGTGGCGTGCGACGTGGACGCCGCGGCGCGCTACCAGTTGTGGTGGACCGCTCAGCAGACGGCCGGACGCCCCGAGCGCCCGCCCGTCCAGGCGGATCATCTGCGTCAGTGGGCCGGCGTTCTCATCGACGCTCTCCTCGGCTTCGACGACGACATGCGGCACTTCCCGGGCCAGGAGGCCGATGCGTGGCGGCGGAGGATGTCCTTCTCCACCCGGCACCGCCTGTCCCTGATCACGGGGAATCTGCCGACGAGGCGATGGCTGGTCCATGCCCGTCAGCGAACGCAGATCCGTCTTCCCCTGCCCACCGACCGGCGCCTGTACCTGTTGTGGGTTCCTCATCTGGTGGAAGCCGTCCGCAGCCTCGTCGGGCAGACTGCCGCCGCGGCCGCGCAGTCGAGGCAGTCCGGAGAGGATCCCGGCATAACAGCTCATCTCCTGAACACGCGGCACAACCTCCTCCATGCCTGCCAGCACCTGAACCGGCATACGCGGTAGGACCGCGCCATCGCCCGCCCGCCCCGCCGCCTGGCGTCCGCGGCCAGGGCGCGCGATGTGGATGCCGCAGCCGTGCTCGTCGGCGGTGAGGCCGGGCTTCTCGCCCCCCGGCGTGCGAGCTCGGACCCTCGTGCGGACCTGGTTACCCTAGCCCTGTGATCATGCCGACTCTCACATCGATGGGGTTCACGCCGGACGAAATCGCCGAGGCCGTCGGCATCTACGCGAGCAACCCCGAGTACTGCCGCGGCTCCGGTGAGTACGACCCCGAGCACATCGCACCCGACCGGGTCGAAGCCGATCTGCGCGAGGAGGCCGGCGCCGACGGAGGCCATGTCCTGCTCGCCCGTGACGGCGAGGGCCGGGCCATCGCTCTGGTCTGTCTGCTGGACCGGCACCCCAAGGACGGGTATCCCTGGATCGGGCTGCTGATCGTGCACGGAGACCAGCGCCGCCGGGGCATCGGCCGGCTGCTCGTGGCGGCCGTCGAGGAGCACTTCCGCCGACAGGGGCAGGACGGTCTCAGGATCGCCGTTCTGGAGAACAACCCCTCGGCTTCCGCCTTTTGGAGTTCACTCGGCTGGCAGGAGATCGACCGCCGCCGCGACATCCAGTTGAACCGGCCCTGCATCGTGATGCACAAACCGCTGGCCTGAGCCGGACACGTCGTCCGCTCGGACCGGCTTCAGCCGATTCTGGTCCTCTCCTGTTCGCCGGCTCAAGCGGCGGCGCGCTCCACCTGGTCAGGGACTACATCGCACAACAGAAACACCCGGACTGAACACAGCCGACCGTGGGCGCTGGCAGGCAATGCGGACCCACGCCCACAGCTGAGGTCACAGCAGTCCAGAGATGCGATTCACCCCCGGCCTGAAGGCTGGGCCCGATCACCGGTCCTGTGCGGCCTCGGCGAAGACCTGTGCGGCGATCTGGTACCCCTCGAAGGCGCGCGCGGCTCCCGCGTACGCGGCGACCTGGATGAACACCTCGGCGATCTCCTCGGGCGTGGCGCCGTTGTTCAGCGCGATGCGGAGCTGTCCGCGCAGGGGTTCCAGGGTGCCGAGGACGGCGGTGATCGTGACGGAGACCAGGGCGCGCGTGCGGGTGTCGAGGACCTCGCCGCGGGGCCAGGCGGCGCCGAAGGTCTGCACGGTGGCGAGCCGCTTGAAGTCCGCCCCGTTGGCGGGCTCCCCGGCGGTGGGTTCGAGGAACCTCTCCAGCGGGATGCCGAGCAGGAGTTCCGCGTGGGCGAGCGCCTCGGCGTAGCGGTCCTCTTCCTGAGGGGTTGCCATGATTCCTTCCTTTTTGGGGCTGGAGTCGTCCGAGGTCGCCGTCCCTGGTGTCCGGTCGCCCGACGGCTCTCGGGCACGGTGCGTCAGTAGCCGGTGCCGCGCTTGACCTGGGTCCGCTCGGTCCCGTGGGTCGCGCCCTTGGCGTCCAGCGTGCGGCACGCGTCGGCGATGTCCTGGCCCAGGCGGTCGATCTGCTCGCGGCTCATGGTCTCCTTGACCAGGGCGCGCATGATCTTCACCCGCTCCGCGTCGGGCGGGAGCGTGTACGCCGGCACCATCCAGCCCCGCTCGGCCGAGAGCTGCCAGGCGATGTCGGACTCGTCGTAGGCGTGCTCGCCGACGAGGCGGAAGGCGACCAGCGGCAGTTGCTCGAGGTCGCCGCCGATCACTTCGAAGCGGCCGCTGTCGCGCAGGTTGTCCGCCAGTGCGCGGGCGTTCTCCTGCATCATCTTCATGACGTAGGTGTAGCCCCGACGGCCGAGGCGTACGAAGTTGTAGTACTGCGCGAGCACCATCGACGCGCCGGTGGAGAAGTTCAGGGTGAACGTCGCGTCGGTCTTGCCCAGGTAGTTCTCGTAGAAGACGAGGTCCTTGGCCAGGTCGGACTCCTCGCGGAAGATCAGCCAGCCGATGCCGGGGTAGACCAGGCCGTACTTGTGTCCCGAGACGTTGATGGAACGGACCTGCTCGAGCCGGAAGTCCCATTTTGAGTCCGGGTAGAGGAAGGGCCACACGAAGGCGCCGCTGGCGCCGTCGACGTGGATCGGGATGTCGAGGTCCCGCTCCTTGCGGACGTCCCGCAGGAGCTTGTCGATCCCGACGACGTCGTCCTTGTGGCCGGTGAACGTGGTGCCGAGGACGGCGACGACACCGATCGTGTTCTCGTCGAGGCGGGGCTCCACGTCCTCCGGGCCGATCGTGTACTTGTTCTCGGCGAGCGGTACGATCCGCGGCTCGACGTCGAAGTAGCGGCAGAACTTCTCCCACATGGCGGGCGCGCTGGACCGGGGCGTCGAGGTCGCCTGGACGGGCATCGGTGTCGTCCCGAAGA
>NZ_JBSFZS010000289.1:0-4140 GCF_053600395.1 Streptomyces sp. NPDC005070
GCCGGCTCTGCGCCCGCGGGCCGGAGCGGCCCGCGTCAGCCGTGGTCGGCGTCTGCCGGCGCGGTGTCTTTCGGGGCTGTTTTGGGACTGGTGTGGAGGACTTCGCGGGCCTGTTCGGCGGCGCGGGTGATGCTCTCGCTGATGAAGTCGAGGAAGCGGGCGACGCCCTCCAGGCGGACGGCGGCGGGGGTGTCACGGCCGAGGACGGCGACGCCCTGGCGCGCGGTCCTGACGACCTCGTCGTTGGCCCGGGCGCTGGCGATCGTCGCCTGGTAGAAGAGCTCGTTGTCGACGACGTAACGGTCGCGGCGCCCCTCGTCGCGTTCCCGGCGCACGAGGCTCTGGCTCTCCAGGAACGTGATGGCCTTGGAGATGGACGCCGGGCTGACCTGGAGGCGCTGGGCGAGCTCGGACGCGGTGAGGCTGCCCGCGTCGGAGGTGAACAGGCTGGTCAGCACCCGGGCCGGGATCTTGGGCATGCCCGAGCCCATGAGGACGGTGGTGAACGTCTCCTCGTACTCGGCCACGGCCTCGGCGTTCCGTCCGTGCGCCAGGGGAGCCGCCTCCTGCCCTCGGGCGGGGGCGGTCCTGCGCCGGTGGGCGCGGCGCTCGGTGGCGCGGTGGGCGAGGTTGGCGCGGTAGGCGGTGGGACCGCCGTTGCGCATCACCTCGCGCGTGACCGTCGAGGTGGGCCGGCCCAGGCTCCGGGCGATCTCGGCGTAGGGGAGGCTGTCGGCCAGCCCCAGCGCGATCTGCTGGCGTTCCTGCTGGGTGAGTCTGCCTCCCGGCATCGCGGTCTCCTCGGTGATTCCCGGCAACGGTCCATGGACCTGCTCACTATAGCGTTCACCTCTCGCCCATTGCAATGATCGATTCGAGGGATGTTGCGTTACCCCTTGGCTGGTTGCAACAGTTTTAGTCCTGTCACCTGCATCTATGTCGATTCTATGCAACGAGCGTGTTGCCCAGGAATGGAAAGCAACGTAGCGTTTCCAATGTCAGAAACGACCCGTGAGCAAGGGAGAGCACGATGCAGACGTTCGACACCCCCGCCCCGATCTCCGCCGTCCTGGACATCCCCGCCGGACGCGTCCGGCTCATCGCCGCGGACCGCACCGACACCACCGTCGAGGTCCTGCCCGCCGACCCCGCCAGGAGCCGCGACACCAGGGCCGCCGAGCGGACCACCGTCGCCTGCGCCGACGGCGTCCTGCGGATCACCGCCCCCGGGACCGGCAGCGGCCTCCTCGGCGCCACCGGATCCCTGGACGTCACCATCCGGTTCCCCGCCGGCTCCCGCGTCGAGGCCAAGACCGCCAGTGCCGAACTGCGTTGCGAGGGACGCCTCGGCGACATCGCCTTCGACGGTGCCTGGCGCCACATCCGGATCGACGAGGCCGCGAGCCTGCGCCTGACCGCGAGCGAGGGCGACGTAGAGGTCGGCCGGCTGGAGGGCCCCGCACGGATCAGCACCGCACGAGGCGACATCCGCATCGCCGAGGCCGTACGCGGCACGCTCACGCTGAACACCCAGCTCGGCGACATCACCGTCACCGCCGCTCCCGGCGTCTCGGCCGTCCTGGACGCGGCCACCGGCAGCGGCCGCATCGCCGACACCCTCAAGAACGACGGCACCGCCGCGCTCGACATCCACGCCACCACCTCCCGCGGCGACATCACGGCCCGCAGCCTCTGAAAAGCGCCGCCGCAACCACCCCCAGGCCAGGAGAAGCCCATGAACAAGAACAAGAACAAGAACAAGAACAACACCCCCTCGACCGGGCGGACATGGACCGGCATGGTCCCCGTCGACGACACGGCCCTCGCCGTCACCGACACCGGCGGCCCCGGCATCCCCGTCCTCTACCTCAACGGCCAGTTCGCCACCCAGGGCTACTGGCGGCGGGTCATCGCCGAACTGGGGCCCGGATGGCGCCACATCACCTACGACGAACGCGCCCGCGGCAAATCCAAGCGCTCGGCGGACTACTCCTTCGAGGCCGCCCTCCGTGACGTCGACGCCGTCCTCGCCGCCCGGGGAGTGGACCGCGCGGTGGTGGCCGGCTGGTCCTACGGCGCGTTCGTCGGGGCCCACTGGGCCCGCCGCAACCCCGCACGCGCCCTGGGCGCGGTCCTGGTCGAAGGCGCCCAGCCCTACGACTGGCTGGACGAGGCCATGGAAGCGCGGATCCGGAAACTGTTCCGCAGGATGGGCTGGTTCCTGCCCCTGCTGCGCCCCACGGGCCTGGCCCCGAGGATGAACGCCGACCAGATGGCCGCCACCAACATCGAACTCGGCAAGCTCGCCCGCGAACGCGAACTGGCCCCCGTACTGGACGACATCACCGTCCCGGTGCGCTACGTCGTCGCCTCCGGCGCGTCCCTGGGAAGCAAGGGCGACGAACAGGAACGCATCCGCGCCGCCCTCGACGCGGTGACCGCCCGCAACCCGAACATCAAGATCAGCGCGAAGGTCCCCAGCAACCACGACGCGATCCTGAAGAAGGACTACGCGGCCGTGGCCAAGGCCATCCGAGACGCCGCCACCCCCACCCGGGACACGAACTGACACCACACCCGCCCGACACCACCCGAGCCCCTCCCACGAGGGTGAACGCCACCTCAGCCGCAGCGTTCACCCTCATTCCTCCATTCCTCCCAGCGTCGGGTGGCAGCCGTCATAATTGGGGCATGCCCGCCACGCCGCAGTACCCAGATCCCGCGCCGTCCCTTGCCGGCACCGGTGCGAACCCGGGTTCCGGCAGCACGGATCTGGAGCTGTACCGGGAGAAATTCCAGCGACGGCTGCCGGATTCGCTGAGTGAGCTGCAAGGGCCGGCGGAAGGCGTCGTAGAACCGCCCGCCACGGTTGTCTGGTCGGGGCTGCGTGCTTTCGACCTCGCCAACGAACGTCAGAGGATGAGTGTCTGTACCGCACCGTTCTGGCCGAGGGGATGCGCAAGGACCTTTGTGCTCTTCTGAACCGCGACATCCTCCTGCGGTCGTGGCCCACCTTGCGGACCCTGGTCTCGACGACGGTCCGCGGTGTGTGGGAGGACCGGTTCTCGGAGCTACGGGCTCTGGCCGACGTACCTCCCGCCCAGCCCCCGGCCCGGCGACGGCGCACCAACCAGGGTCCGGCGGCCGCGTGAGACTTCCCGACCTGCACGCCCGCCTTCTGGCGGACGTCCTGGCCGTCGGCTCCACCCCCTAGTGATCACCGGCGGCTACGCGATCCAGGCCCCGAACTCGTAAGCCGCACCAGCCAGGACCTGGATCTGGCCGCCGACGCGGCAGCAGCCATGAACGAGATCACCGGCGTCGTCGCCGTCGGCCTGGAGAGCAAGGGCTGGCAGGTGCACGTCGTCGAGGTCGCCCCTCGGATGGCCCGTCTGCTTGCCACCGACGCGGCAACCGGCGAAGCCTGTGAGCTCGACATTCTGAAAGAGATCTTCCACAGGCCCCCGCGCAGACGGCCGCCGGTCCCACCCTGTCCCGGGACGACGACGTCGGGCTGAAAGTCCGTGCCCTGCACGACCGTGGCTTCCCCCGCGACGTCATCGATGTCTTCAGCGCCCGCGAGCTCTACACGTGCGCGCATGCCCCGTTGGGGACCGCGAACCGGGGGAGAGGTCACGGAAGATCGTGCAGCGGGTGACCGCCACCGATGGTGACCTGGGGGAAGGGACAGTGGGACTGCCCGGGATCTGCCAGTGTGACCTGGTGAGATACCGCTTCATAGCTGCCTTTGTGGTCCTCGCCTTCGCCGCGGCAGGCTGTTCGTCCTCCTCCGGGCCGGACACCGCCGTAGTCCGCCTCAAGGACCAACTTGCCGACCGGGACGGCATCGAGACCGGCGCCCGCCGGATGGTCGAGCTGATGGCACTGACCCTCCAGGGCTCGCTGCTGGTCCGGCACGCCCCGCCCGCGGTCGCCGACGCGTTCTGCGCCAGCCGATTCGGCGGCGACTGGGGCCACGCCTTCGGCACGCTCCCCGCGTCCACCGCCTTCGGCACGATCCTCGACCGCGCGCTGCCCGGTTCGGGAGTCAGCTTCCCACGGCCGGTGTAACGGCCTCGCTTTGGTGTATGACGCATCGTCAAAAGGCGTACGCCACTGGGCGTACGGCCTGGTGGCCGG
>NZ_JBSFZS010000290.1:0-4104 GCF_053600395.1 Streptomyces sp. NPDC005070
TCCGCGCTGATCTCGTCGATGTTCAGCTACCAGATGACGGCGAACGTCTGGGTCGGTGTCGAGGGGCGGCTCCCCGGGATCGGGAGCGCTGTGGCAGGGTGCGCGCATGTCCGTCGACGTTGCCTATCCCGTCTTCCGTACCGACGATCCCGCGCCGGCGCTCCGAGTAGCGCGTCAGCTGCTCAAGGTGGGGGATCAGCAGGATGCCAGTGTCGACGTGGACGTCGAACTCCGCACCCTGGAGGACGTACTGCGCGCGCGGAGCGAGCTGCCCGACGCCTGGTTCAGGAAAGAGGACACCGAGGACTGGGTTCGTGATCCGAGCGACCCAACCGGCTTGCACGTCGGGGTCCACGCGCCCCGGCTCTCCACCGATCCAGCCTTCCTGTCGGAGCGTCTTCCGCTCTGGGCATCGATGCTGGATCAGCCGGTCGGGAGCATCGAGGACAGGTTCACGGCCGTGGCCGGCCGTCACGTGGCAGAGATCCGCTGGTCCTCTCTGGGATGGCCGGAGGTTCCGGAACGTGGCCTGTACGCGGACTTCAAGCACGCCGAGGTATCCGTACTGTTCAACGCCGCCACACGTGACCTGGACGCTCGCACAGACGGGCACACCGTCCTCGTGCACGTCCGCCACCGCGGAATCGTCAACGGATACGAGGAACGCCACGCGTCCTGGCTGGCCGAGCAAGTCGGCCAGACCGTCATCGGTCCGCCGCTGCGCAGCTAGGACTTGTGCGGGCGAACTCCGTGATGCGGTCGACTGCCTGGAAACTTCAGTCCGGGACGTCGAGCAGAGCCTGGCGCCAAGCCGCGACGTTGGCAGTCCCCGCCGCTATGGTTCGCCCGTTCACGATCTTCAGGGAAGGGGTGGCTCGGTGGGTGCCAGCGGATGGGACTACATCACCAGGTACGACGGCGATGTCGAGGCGGCCTTGGCGACATTGCAGGCCGGCGTGTTCCAGGAGGAGTACGGCGATGATGCCCGATACCGAAGCCTGGAAGACCTCTACGCGGACGAGGAATATATGGGGACCGAGGGTACCCATACGATCCTCGACATCGACAGGGTTGTTGCCACGGATGAACCGCCGACGCGCTCCGGCAGCGCCGACTACGGCACCCTGCGCCCTCTGGCTCTCAACCGTGTGATGCACCACTTCGCCACAGACCGCCCGTCGGTCGAGCAGTACAAGGAGCTCGCTGCCGCTGCCAATGAGGTTGCGAGCCACGAGGAGCACGAGCAAAGCCTGCTCGGCGAGTGCCAGATGCGGTGGACCGGTTACTACGTCGTCCTCTACTCCGGCGAAAGGCCGACTCACCTGGGAATCTTCGGATTCTCAGGAGACTAGGACCGATCCGGCAAAGCATGCGACTGCCCCTCGCTGCCGGTCATTCTCGCGGACATGGGGCGGGGCGAGTTGACGGATGCTGGCTGGGAGCGGCTGCGGCCGTTGCTCCCGGTCAGCAACCGGCGTTGGTCATCGGTCGACAGCGGCGCCGGCGGGGCGGCTCACACGAGAGCCGGTGCGGTCAGTCCTTCGGGTGTGCGGGAGGACCAGACGCCGTCCTGCGAGTTGCGGTCAGGCGCGTAGTGGACCGTTACGGCAACGCCTAGAGCCCCAGTCCACCCGCAACAGACAGCTCCTGCCTGGTGAACTCTCCTGTCAGCAGCGGCATCGCCTTGCCGATTGCCGCATTTGCCTCCGGCAGCTCCAGTGAAGCGTCGTGATGGTCCTTGCTCTGCCAGACCTCTGTTACCCAGATGGTCACGTCATCTCGTCGGACACGCTCATGACGTAGAGGTGGCATCCTGCCGCGCGGAGGCCTTCCAAACGCAGATGGCAAGCTCCGGTCCGGGTAGAAGTGGAGCACCCTTACCCCAGCTCGATCCAGTGCGTCCTGCCTTCACCGACCTCTTCCGCGTCTGGGCGGATGACCCGGTGGGCGAGGGCACGAGTTTCGCCTTCCGGGCCCGCTTCGGCGCCGTATGGTTCTTCGCCTTGCCCTTGTTCGAGGAAGAGGTCGAGTTCTCCGTGTGGCCCGAGGATGTGCTGGACGGGGTGGGGGTGGCTGCCGTGTTGCGGTTCCTGGTCGAAGTCGCGACGGCCAGTCGACGACAGGCCCTGTTGACCGGCGAGACCGTCGAGTATGACCCGGGGATGCCGACGTTGATCTCCCATGACCCTGCCACCGGCACTACTTCCCACATCTGAGGGGTGTTGTGGAACGAGGTCGCGCTTGGCTCACCGCAGGCTGGGACGGGGCACCGCTGTGCTCACGACAGCGCAGCGGCTTCCCAGGCGGCGGTCACACACCCACCAGACCGGAGTGCGGAAGGCAGCCTCTCGACCTGGCCAACGACCTCGTGCACGGCTGGGCCGTCGCTCACCAACCGCTCCTCGGCAGCCTCGGCCCTCTTTCCCGGAAGGACCTGCGGACCCACCCGTACAGGTCCTTGCCCACCTTGCACGCCATCCTCTGGGGGACGTTCACCGACATCTTTCGGCTACCGCCGCGCCGTCAGTCCGGGTCCTCGGCTCCCGAGGTTTCAGCCGTGGACGCGGGGGTGAGCAGCCGCCAGAAGTAGGCGAGTTGCTCGGCCATGTCGATCTCGGGGTCGTACATCCATTGCATCTGCAGGCCGTCGATCAGGGCGAACAGAAGCCCGGCCATGCGGTCGGGGTCGAGGCCCGCGGGCAGGGAGCCGTCCGCCTGCTGCTCACGGATCGTCATCGCGACCATGGAACGTGCGGTGGCGTAGCGGTCGCGGAAGTACTCGTGCGCGGGGTGACCCGGCTCGGCCGCCTCGGACGCGAAACGCGAGAAGAGCTGGGTGAGCCCGGGGACCTCGGCATTGTGGCGGACGAGCGCGGTGAACCCCTGAGCCAGATCCGGCGGCGCGTCCGGGCCGGCTCCGACTACCCCTGTGACCAGGCGCTGGTCGACCTCGTCGCGGCGGCTCAGGATGGCGATGAAGAGCTGTTCCTTGGTTCCGAAGTAGTGCAGCAGGCCGGTCTGGCTCAGCCCCACGGCCTGGGCGAGTTCGCGGACCGTCGTCCGGCTGTAGCCGACCCGCGCCACGATCCCGAGCGCTGTGTCCAGGATCTCCTCGCGCTTGGCGATGCCCTTCGCGTACGAACCACGTCGTGCCATGAGCAGGACTCTACGTCACAGGAAATTCGCTGGTGGGACCCCTTGCCGTTGAAAACCGAGTGCCATACGGTTTTCGACGTCGGCGGGGTGGACCGAGCACGGCGGTGAGGCTTCTCACCGCCATCCCTTCCTGACCAGGGATTCGCCGACGCTCCGGGGCGGTGGTGGGCCGCGCGTCGTGGGGGCGCGCGGTTCGCCGCCCAACCCGGTCACTCTCGGCACGCGCCCGCGTGCCGCACTGCGTGCTTCACCCTCCCTTCGACCGTCCGACAGGGCACCGCCCTACCTGAGGAGACCCCCGTGACCACGCAAGACCCCATGTCCTTGGCGATGGAGCAGCAGGCTGCCCTGGGCAGCGGCGCCGACTTCTGGAGCACGAAGCAGGTCGGTGACGTCCCCTCGCTGGTGCTCACCGATGGACCTCACGGAGTGCGCCGCCAGGTGGGCGCCACCGACCACCTCGGCCTCGCGGGCAGCGAACCCGCCACATGCTTCCCGCCGGCCGTGGGCCTCGGGCAGAGCTGGGACACGGACCTGGCCGGCAAGGTCGGCACCGCGCTGGGCGTGGAGAGCCGTGCGCTGGATGTCGACGTGCTCCTCGGACCGGGCATCAACATCAAGCGGGATCCGCGCTGCGGCCGTAACTTCGAGTACTTCTCGGAGGACCCGCACCTGTCCGGCACCCTCGCCGCATCCTGGGTACGGGGCCTCCAGGACACCGGCGTGGGTGCTTCGTTGAAGCATTTCGCCGCCAACAACACCGAGAACGACCGGATGCGGTCCAGCTCCGACATCGCCCCGCGCCCGCTGCGCGAGATCTATCTGCGTGCCTTCCAGCGTGTGGTGCAGGAGGTCTGGTCGATCCAGAGCCACTTCACGTACTCCTTGGCCAGGTCGACGTTCCTCCCCTTGGCGTTGACGAACATCGACCATCCGCCGTTGTAGACG
>NZ_JBSFZS010000291.1:0-4007 GCF_053600395.1 Streptomyces sp. NPDC005070
GGAACTTTCGCCCCCGAGGTTTCCCGCCACCTCGCTGTCCTGCGCCGCGAGGGTGAGCAAGCGCTCAGACACCGCCTCAGGGAGGGCACAGGACCATGCCGGTCGTCGACGCGTGGATGCAGCACCCCACTCTCCGTCACTCCAACCACGAGATGTTCGAGTCCCTGCGCCGCTGGACCGGCATGGAAACGCTGGAGGAGGAGCTGCCGGTCGAGGTCACCCTGGCCGCGCTGGCGAAGGCCGGGGTGGACACCGGCCTGGCCTCGGCCTGGTACGGACCCCAGGGCGCCCTGATCACCAACGACGAGGTCGCCGGGTTCGTGGCCCGGTCGGACGGGCGGCTGCGCGGGGTGGCGGGCGCCGACCTCACCCGTCCCGTCGCCGCGGTGCGCGAACTCCGGCGGGCCGTCGAGGAGCTGGGCTTCGTGGCCCTGCGGATCATTCCGTGGCTGTGGCAACTGCCGCCCACCGACCGGCTCTACTACCCGCTGTACACCGCCTGCGCCGAACTCGGCGTCCCCTTCTGCACCCAGGTCGGGCACACCGGACCGCTACGCCCCTCCGAGACCGGCCGCCCCATCCCCTACATCGACCAGGTCGCGCTCGACTTCCCCGAACTGACCATCGTCTGCGGGCACATCGGCTACCCGTGGACCACGGAGATGATCGCGGTCGCCGACAAGCACGCCAACGTGTACATCGACACCAGCGCCTACACCAGCCGCCGCTATCCCCCGGAGCTGGTCGCGTATCTGCGCGGCCGGGGACGGCGGAAGGTCCTGTCGGACGCGTTCCAGGCGCGGATCACCGCCCGCGGCGTCCAGCGGACCGGCGATCACACCGATGCGGCGCCGGCCGGTGGCCGCCACGTGCGCCAGCGCCTCACCGACCGCGCCGTCGGCGTCGGGCGTCACCAGGTCGACGTCACCGAACGAGACGTCGGCGCTGACCACCGCCGGGATTCCGGCGGCACGCAGTTCGTCGAAGGCGTCGGTGGGGAGCCGGAACGGCGTCATCACCACGCCGGCGAACCGCTGGTGCACCACTTCGTGCAGCAGCGCCTCCTCCTCGTCGCGCCGGGCTCCCGTACTGCTCACCAGCACGTGGTAGCCCCGGCCGCGCAACTCGTCCTGGATGGAGCGGGCGAGCAGCGCGTAGAAGGGGTTGGCGATGTCGGGCACGACCAGGGCGACCATGGTGGACTTGCCCGTACGGAGGCTGCGGGCGACGGGGTTGAGAGTGAAGCCGAGCCGCTCGATGGCCGATTCGACCGCTTTGCGCGTTTCCTCCGCGACCGGACGTTTTCCGCTCAGGACATACGAGACGGTGGCGGACGAGACTCCCGCGGCCCGCGCCACATCGCTCATGGTCACCCGCTGCCGCATCGGCGTCCGCCCCTTCTCCGACCGCAACCCTACCGGCGCCCGCCCGTCGGCGAGGTACCGGTAGGCCGCGACCCGTCTCGCATCCGCGCAGGTCCGCGCCCCCGGCGGGCCGGACCTCCGCCGCCGCCGCTCCCGGCGCGGGGGCCGGAACCCCGGCCGCGCAGGCCTCCCCCGGCAGGCCGGCACCGGGGTCACGGGGCCGCTCGGAATCTTCGCGATGCCCCCAAGACGGTCAACCGTCAACGAAACACCCATAGTCACCCGATGGCGGAGGTCCGTGATCCCGAGGGGCCTCGCCTCCCGGCTCTTGGCCAAAGGTGACCATACTGGGAGGGCACACCACACCCCAGCAGCAAAGTGACTCATGCCGAAGTCCTCCACAGAGCGTCTCAACGCCCCGGAAACGGTCTGGCTGGCCGCCGGGCGCCACACAGGTCCCGCCCCGCAGGCGGCCGTCCGGGAGCACCTGCGGGAACTGAAGAACAGGGAAAGGATCCAGGACTTCCTGGAGAAGGAGAACTCCACGACGCCGGACGGGCATGTCTTCGAGGCCCGCTGGTTCGTCGAGGACGAAGTGACCGTGCGGGCGCGGCTCACCACCGACGGACGTCCGCACGTGGACGGCGAGCGGCGCTGGACGCTGGCGGCCGAGGCGGAGCGGCCCTGGGATCCCGGGTGGCCCTCCCCCGCCGCACTCCTCTGGCCCGAGCGGAGCGGCCTCTCCTGGGACCGTGACGCCGCGGCCGGTCTGCTGTTCCAGGGCGTCAACCCGCTGCCCAAGGACGACGCGGCGCTGCGTCGTCTGCTCAAGGACATCGCCCGGCACAGTTGGAGCGTCAACGTCGTCGTGCACGAGGCCATGACCCCCGACGCCGAGGGCCGCCTCCCGCTGGTCCGGCTGCTGCCGCCCGCGCTGCTGCATCGCGTCGTGGAACACCGGGCCACGCCCGAGCAGTTCCACGCCGTCAACTGGGCGCTCGGCGACCTCGGGACGTCCGTGCCGCGGGGCGGCGCCGTCATCCTGTCCGGCACGCCGGCGCGGACCGGGTTCGACGAGCAGGCGTTCAGGGTGCGCAGCGTCTTCCTCGACGGCTCCGAGCCCACGGAACTCCTCGACAAGGTCGTACAGTTCGCGGCGCTGCCCTGGCCGCTGCCGGACGACGCGGCGGCGGCCTTCACGGCGCTCCGCGAGGAGTGGAGCCTGCTGACCCTCGAAGAGGAACTCGTCCGCGCGCGGACCCTGGTGGCCTCGTACTCCGAGGCTCTGGAGGCGATGACGACGTCGCGCGACCTGTACCGGGAGGCGACCGAGCTCGCGCACGCGGCGCTCGCCGATATGGCCGAGTACCGCGACGCCGCGTCCGCCGCGCGGGGTTCCGCTCAGGGGCAGGAAAGGCATCCGCTGACGAAGACGCTCCAGCGCGTCACGGACTCGCTGCTGCCCCGGCGGGCGCAGCGCGTCGACGCCCGTCTCCAGGAAGCGCGCGAGAGCGAGCGGCGGGCCCGCGAGGCCTCCGAGTGACCCAGGGCGCGGGGGACGGCGCACCGGCCTCCCCCCGCGCCCGTCACCGATCACACCCGGCTCCCGTGGCGTGGGCCCCGGCCCTCGCGGCGTGGGCCCCGGCCCGGTGGCCGGCCCCGCGCGGTACGGCCGTTCGGCCGCTCCTGACCGTCGGGCGAACCGCCCTCGTCGAGGGCGGCTGTCCATCGGGTACGGGCTCTTGGCGGCCCGGGCCGCGTCAGGCGCCGCGCCAGATGTTGGCGAACGCCGCGCTCTCGATGACCCGGCGCTGGCGGACGGCCTCCAGTTCCATCACCGCGTCGTGCACGGCGACCAGGACGGTCGTCACCGCCTCGTCCTCGACCGAGGAGTTGTCATCGGCCTCCTCGGCGGGGATTCCGACGACTTCGGCGAGCGCGGCGAGGACGGGCTCGTCAGCCGCCCAGCGGTGCATCGCCCGAGTGCGGGCCGGTGAGTCCACCAGCTCCATGCGGTCGGGGCCGAAGGGCAGTCGGCCCCGCCGTTGCCGGGTGAGCTGGCCCGTCTGTTCGAGGTCGGTCTGATAGACCTTGGCCAGATCGCGCCCCCTGCGCCAGAGCCAGTCCTGGACGCGCTCGTACGGAACCTGCCGCACGAGCGAGGACGCCGCCTCGCCCAGAAGACGGTCGTTCGTGGCCGGCTGTCTCGCCGGTGTCATCCGGTCACCGTCCAGCGTGATCACCTCGCCGGCGAGAAGATCGATCACCTCGGCTCCGGCGAGGGCGAGCGACAGGTCGCCCTGCCCCACAGAACGTTCCGGCTCCTTGTCCATCGTGATGATGAACAAGTCCCTGGCCGTGGTCACGAACGGCTCCCCTCGGAGTACTTCGCCCGGCGCGACCGTCACGCATCGGATCCAGCGCATCCACCGCGCCGGCCTCCGCGGGCGATCCGTCGTCCGCTGAGGAAGGGCACGTCACGCTCGTGATCGTAACTCCCGGCACACCGGTGCGTCAGTGAGCCGCGGGCTCGGCCGGTCGGCGACATGCCGTGGCCTGCACGCTCGGCATCACCCTGCTGGCCGCCTCGGTCCGGCAGAACCTGCCCGAAGGGGCCGACTCGCTCGGCACGTTGCTCACCGC
>NZ_JBSFZS010000292.1:0-4006 GCF_053600395.1 Streptomyces sp. NPDC005070
TCTCTCGCTCCTGACCGCGGCGCTGGTGGGATGGGGCATCACGCTGTCCCGTCGCGGCACGGACATCCACGACGAGGACTCCACCCTGCCGCTCCAGCGTGACCCGGAGCCGGGAGCCGTGTCCGGCCGCGGGGTGGGCATCGTGCGGATGCTCGCCGACGAGTGGGACATGAAGTGCCAGCGACACGGAAAGACGGTCACGGCATGCTTCCGCCCGACCGGCGCCCGACAGAGCGGTGACGAAGCCCGGCAGGGCGGTGACGGCATCTGACAGGGCGGTGACGAAGCCCGGCGGAGCGGTGACGAAGCCCGGCGGGGCGGTGAAGGCGTCCGACAGGGCGGTGACGAGGCCCGGCGGAGCGGTGACGAAGCCCGGCGGGCGGTGACGGTGCCGGCCCACCCTCCCCGTCACGGCCGGCGGCGCCCCGCGCCCGCCCGGACGGCCCACTCGCCGGGCGGGGCCCTGCCCCGCCGCCTACCGTGAACGGGTGAGCGGCTCCAGCGTTCCGCCCGAGGGCGGAGACGGCGCAGACCGGCCGGCCGGCCACCGGACCGACTACGCGGGCGCCATCTACGGCTCGATCCTGGCCGCCTCCGTCGTGGCCACGGCCGGAACGACAGGGGACTTCCCGCATCTCCAGGCCGTCGCGCTGCTGATGGTCACCGGCCTGGTCTTCTGGGCGACCCATGTGTACGCGCAGATCGCCGGCGAACGCATCGTCGGCCAGCGGTGGTCCCTGCGCCAGATCCGCCGGATCGGCACGCACGAGTGGTCCATCGTCGAGGCGGCCACCCTGCCCGCCGCCGCCCTCGCCCTGAGCGCCCTCCTCGATATGAGTGTGAACACGGGCCTGTGGATCGCTCTGGGCATCGCGGTGGGCCAGCAGGTCATGTGGGCGTGCCTCGGAGCCGTCCGCGCCGGCGCCTCCCGGGGGCTCGTCGTCGCCGAGGGTTTCGTGAACCTGGCCCTCGGACTGATCATCGTCGCCGCCAAGGTCGTCCTGAAGCACTGAGCACCCACGACCACCCCGGACCTCGGACGACTGGTTAGCCTGGAGCGGAGGGGGAGGCTCGGGTGACGGCCCAGAGGAGGCCGGTATGGCCGGTACGGCAGACACGAATTCCGGGGTCGGCGCCGACGACGGGACGCAGGGCGCACCCGGCGCCTCGTACGGCGCCGACAGCGGGCCGCACGGCGCATCCGGCGCCCGGCACGGCACGGGCGGCGGTACGCATGACGGCCCCGGCGCCGCGTACGGCGGGACGCAGGGCGCACCCGGCGCCCCGTACGGCACGGGCACCCCCCGCTACCTGCCGATCGCCGACCACGGCCTGATCGGCGACCTGCGCAGCGCGGCCCTGGTCGGCACCGACGGCACCATCGACTGGTACTGCTGCCCCCGCTTCGACGCGCCCAGCGTCTTCGCCTCGATCCTGGACGCCGACAAGGGCGGCTGCTTCGAACTCGCCGCGGACGTTCCGGCGCGTACGAAGCAGTTCTACTTCCCCGACACGAACGTGCTGATCACCCGGTTCTTCGCGGACGACGGGGTCGGGGAGATCCAGGACTTCATGCCGGTCGTCGACGACTCGCGCGAGACCGACCGGCACCGCCTGATCCGCCGTGTGGTGTGTGTCCGCGGAACCCTGCCCTTCCGCGCGCGCGTCGCCCCCCGCTTCGACTACGGGACGACCCCGCACACCGTGCACATCGACTCCGGCCAGGCCGTCTTCGCCACGCCCGCGCTCAGGCTGGCCCTGACGGCCACCGTGCCCATCGAGGCGGCGGGGCACGACGTGTGGTCGCTGTTCAAACTGCGCGAAGGGGAGTCCGCGGTCTTCACCCTCGACCAGGTCACCGACGAGGTGGCTCCGCGGTTCTGCGCCGTTACGGAGGCCGAGCGGGAGTTCGGGGCCACCGTGCGCTACTGGCGGCGCTGGCTGTCGCAGTCGCGCTACCGGGGCCGCTGGCGGGAGATGGTGCACCGTTCCGCCCTCACCCTGAAACTGCTCACGTACGCCCCCACCGGCGCCATCATCGCCGCGCCCACCACCAGCCTGCCCGAGCGGATCGGCGGCGAGCGCAACTGGGACTACCGCTATGTGTGGGTCCGCGACGCCGCGTTCTGCGTGTACGCGCTGCTGCGTCTCGGCTTCAAGGACGAGGCCGAGGCGTTCATGAACTTCTTGTGCGCGCACGTCCAGTGCGAGTTCCCCGCGGACATCGGCCCGGACGGCCCCTTGCAGATCATGTACGGCATCGACGGGCGCCGTGACCTGCCCGAGCGCGAGCTGACTCATCTGGAGGGCCATCGCGGATCGTTCCCCGTACGTGTCGGCAACGGCGCCGTCGGCCAGCTCCAGCTCGACATCTACGGGGCCCTGATCGACTCCCTCTACCTCTACGACAAGTGGGGGCAACCCCTCTCCAGCGCGCACTGGAACAGCGTCAGCGGAATCGTCGACTGGGTGTGTGAGAACTGGGACCAGCCGGACGAGGGAGTGTGGGAGACCCGCGGGGGCCGCAAGGCCTTCCTCTACTCCCGCCTCATGTGCTGGGTGGCCATCGAGCGCGCCATGCGGCTGGCCCGGCACCGCGGCCTGCCCGCCGACCTGAACCGCTGGGGCGCCGCCCGTGACACGATCTACCGGCGGATCATGAGCCATGGCTGGTCCACGGCACGCAACGCCTTCACCCAGGCGGAGAACAGCGACATCCTCGACGCGTCGCTGCTGATGATGCCGCTCGGGAAGTTCATCTCCCCGACCGACCCGAAGTGGCTCGCCACCCTCGACGCCCTGGGCGAGGAGCTGGTCTCCGACTCGCTGGTCTACCGCTACGACCCACTGGCGAGTCCCGACGGCCTCAGCGGAGAGGAGGGCACCTTCTCGATCTGCTCGTTCTGGCACGTCGAGGCACTCACCAGGGCGGGCCGCCTGGACGAGGCCCGGCTCGCCTTCGAGAAGATGCTCACCTACGCCAACCACCTCGGCCTCTACGCGGAGGAGATCGGCCACACCGGAGAACAGTGCGGCAACTTCCCCCAGGCCTTCACCCACCTCGCCCTGATCAGCGCCGCCTTCAACCTCGACCGCAGGCTCGGCTGACCCCCGGCGGGGCCGCGCGCTCAGGGTGCCGTGAACAGGCCCGGGAAACGCGGCGCGAGCCAGGGCTTGCGGCCCCGGACGAGGATGCGGCCGCGCAGGATGGGGCCGACCTGTCCCAGCCGGCCGAGGCCCATCAGCAGGAAGGTGACCGGTTCGATGGAGATGGTGCAGTCCGGCTCGGCCGGCGGCTCCGGATCGACGGTCGGCACACCGTCGGCCAGGGTCACGCCGAACCCGCCACCGCCCCACAGCCGTATGTCGTAGCGGGCGTTCATACCGGCGGTGCGCAGCGGGTCGGTGACCCGTGGCATCGCCGTGAGCATGAACGGCAGGGTCAGCCGGACCCGGGCCCGGTCGAGCATGTGCGGCCGTCCCAGCGCGCGGGCGAGGTCGTAGCCGTGGCCGAGCATGTGCGTGAGCAGATACGACCCCAGCTCCTGTGGGCTCATCGAGCCGAGCGGGGTGACCACGGGCCCCTCGAAGGTGTCCTCCTCCAGGGCCTTCACACAGGCGTCGGCGTGCTCGACGATCATCGCGGCCAGGGGCTCGGCGTTCCGTTCCCCGAACTCCGCCAGCGAGCGCTCGTTGGCCCCGGCGAGACTCTGCGGTGTGCCGTCCCCGTAGGGGCGCGCGTGTCCCGCCGCGAGCCCGGCCATCAGCTCGTTGGCCAGCGCCAGATGCGCGGCCGCCTCGCCGACGCTCCACTCGGCCCCGGGGATCCGGCGTTCCATGTCGGCGTCGGCCCGCAGCAGCGCGGCGATCTCCTCGGCGGTCTCGTGTATCGCGGCGGCCAGCCCCTCGGGCAGCCCCCTTCGCACGTCCTGCCCAGCCACTGCGTCCACGTCGTCGCCCATCCTGACTCCTGCCGCTGTCGCCTCCCCCGGGTCGCGGAGGTGTG
>NZ_JBSFZS010000293.1:0-3990 GCF_053600395.1 Streptomyces sp. NPDC005070
GGCGCGGTCCTCCGTGTCGAGGCCGTCCTCGCGGGCGAGGTGGTGGGCTGCCATCGCGGCGTCGAGGGCGGCGCCGATCTCACCCACGGTGCGCAGGCAGCGCGCCAGCCGGGTCAGGCCGCGGACCCGCAGGGCGACCAGTCCGACCGATTCGCCGAGCTGGACCAGTTCCTGCAGGTACTCCCGTTCGCCGTCGTGGTCGCCCTGCAGGCGCCGCTGTCCGGCGAGTTGCCACAGGGCCTGCCAGCGCAGCACCGGTGCCTCGTGTCCCTCGGCGGCCAGGGCCTCGCGCAGGGTCTCCATCGCCGCCTCGGAGCCGGTGGAGGAGACCAGCGACAGGGCGTGGGCCAGGGAGCCGCCGGCGGGTTCCTCGAAGTCGGCCGCCTGAAGGCCCAGGCGTTCGGCGAGGTAGGCGACGGCCCGCTCGGTGGGCTGGCGTGCGCCGGACTCCAGACGGGAGAGGTATCCGGTGGACATGCCGTCCCCGGCCAGGGCGGTCTGGGACAGGTCGCGGGCCTGTCGCAGTTTGCGGAGACGACGGCCGAACGCGGGCTGACGCAGCATGTGACCATTCCCTGGGACGGACGGGTGGGGGGTGGCCCGTGGGGCGGAGGGGGCGTGCCACCGCCCGGGTGCCGCAACCGAGCGTAGGGGGCCGGGCAAGGGCCGGGCAATGTTTTGCCAGGTGTCGTGCCTCGGAGTTCGTGCGAACCTCACGGATTCCTGTGGCGTTCCTCGAGCGGTTCTTGAGCGGTTGCGGGCAATGTCTCAAGCGCCCGGGTCCGGTACCTGCGCACCGGCCCGTCCTCGCTCACGGGAACTGTCCTCGTCCGCGTCCACGGGAGTCTTCTCATGAAACACGCGGTTCCTGCCCGCCGCGTCGCCCGCACGGGCCGGGCCGGCCGGCCGGCGCCGGTGCGTGATGCCGCGTCGGACGACGACATCAACTGGCCGTTGCTGATCCCGTAGTCAGGTCTCAGTATTCCGGGCATTTCTGCCTGGAAGGTCCGTCACATCACCAGAGCGTCAGGGGCTCGGCTTGAGGACGGTCTCCCGCTTCCTTCTGCTGCTGGTGCGGCAGGGTTGCGCCACCTGCCCGCCCCGTCCCCGCCTTACGGCGGGGGCGGGTGGTGCGGGTCTTCTGGTCGGCTCCGCGGGGCTTCGACACTGCCGGGGCGGTGTCCTGGTCTCCGGCCACTCCGGCACCAGTCGTGCAGGCTGCCGCTGCGAGGGCAGCGAGGTTTCGGGCCGCGTTCGTGTCCCGGTCGATGACCAGGCCGCAGGCGTCGCATTGGTAAGTCCGGATGTGCAGCGGCAGCTTGGCTTTCACCGCGCCGCACCCGGAGCAGGTCTTGGAGGAGGGAAACCAGCGGTCGGCCGTGATGATGCGGGTGGCGTGGCGCTGGCGAGTCTTGTAAGTGAGCTGGCGGCGGATTTCGCCGAAGCCTGCGTCGGCGATGCGCCGGGCAAGGCGCCGGTTCCTCACCATGCCGGCGACGTTGAGGTCCTCGATCACGACGGTGCCGTACTCGGCAGCAACGCTCGTGGTGAGCTTGTGCAGGGCGTCCGCGCGGAGGTTCGCGACCCGGTGATGCACGCGGTTCCGCTGGACGTTGGCCTTCTCCCACCTGCGGGAAGCCTTCCGCCCAGTGCGGCGGTCGGGGCCGCGTCGGCGGGACACCGCGCGGGAGGCCCGGCGCAGCGCTTTCAGGGCGCTGTCCAGGTGCCGCGGGTTGGACACGGTGCGGATCTCGCCGGTGCTGTCGGCCATGACTGCCAGGGTCTTCACGCCGAGGTCGATGCCGACCGCGGCTTCGGGGCGTGCGACGCGGCGGATGTCCCGCGCGGTCTCGACCTGGAAGGCGACGAACCAGCGTCCGCGTTCGTGGCGGACGGTCGCGGACAGGATCCGCGCCCTGCCGGCCTGGACGCGGTGGAGGAGCTTGGCGGTGGGCTCGTGGACGCGGATGGTTCCAAGCCTTGGCAGGGTGACGTGAAGGCCGCCGGCCTCGAGTCGGATGGTGCCAGTGGTGAACCGGCAGGACAGGCGTGCCCTCCGCTTCGACTTGAACCGGGGCATCCCGAGCCGCTTGCCCCGCCGCTTGCCCTGCTTGGACCTGGCGTAGTTGTCGAACGCCGCCGCGGCGTTCGCCAGGCCGGTGTTGTACGCCTCCTTGGAGTTCTCCTCCCACCAGGCAGCGAAGCGCGGGTCAGTCTTCTTGGCCTGGTTGAACTCCTTGCGCAGCGCAGGCAGCGACCACGACCGCCACTCGGTGAGCCGGTCGACAGGGGTGCCGTAGGACTCCTCCGCCCGGCGCTGCCACCACGACGCAGACACCCACCCCACCGCCCAGTTGTACGCCGCCCGCGCCGCACCGCAGTGCGAGCGAAGTGCGGTCTCCTGGGCGGCATTCGGGTCCAGCGCGAACCGGAACGCCTGCACCACGAACCCGGGCTGCGGCTGGAACTTCTTCACTCGAGGGCCTCCCCGGTCACCACGGCCACAGCGCGGGCGGCCCGGTCCTTCGCCGCACGCTGCCCGTGCAGGCGGGCGCACATCGAGGTCAGCACCTCGGTGCGTCCCGCACCAGGTCGTCGGCTCTCTCGGCAGGGTCGAGGACGACCAGGCGCCAGCCGGACGCCGACAGTGCGGCCTCCAGGTGCTCGACGCCGAACAGTTTCACAAGCCCAAGGTACCGAGATGCCCGATCGGAGATGACTATGAATGACTAAGAAATCCGTAGTAGTTGTCACCCCTAGCAGCGGTCTCCCCCGCCGCCGTACAGGCGTACAGGCGTACGGGTGTGCCCGGGTGTGCCCGGGTGCGTGCGGGGGCGGGGGTGCCGTGGTGCACGGGGGCGGTCGGGTCGTGTCAGGGCCGGGCGGCCGATGCGCCCGCCCGCTGCAGGGCGTCCGCCAGGCCTCGGGGCGCGTGCGGATCGTCGTCGGGGCCGCCGACCACGACCAGCGGTGGGCGCACCCCGGCCCGGGTGACCTGGTGGGCCAGTTCGCAGGCGAGGGCGCCGGTGCCGGAGTAGCCGCCCAGGACCAGCCGGCCGCCGGCGCGGGCGAGGCGGGCCAGCACGTCGGCCTGGGCGGGCGGGGGGCCGGCGGTGGGGCGCAGCGCGGTCAGGGCTTCGGGTCCCCGGTAGTGCCGCAGCAGTTCGCGGTGCCCGGTGTGCGGCGCGCCCGGGGTGTCGAGCAGGCACACGGTGGCCGTGGCGGGTGCCGGTGTGCCGCGCAGCAGGACGAGGGGGGCCGTGTCCCGGGCGGCGGGGCCGTCGGGGACCGGGGGTGTGGGTGTCCTGGGCATCCAGGCCAGTACGTCCGCGACGGTGGTGGCCGCGGTCGCGGTGACGGGCAGCAGGCGCAGCAGCCGTACGGTGTGTGCCAGCAGGGTGCGGGTGGTGGTGTCGTCGATGAGGTCGCGGTCGTAGGCGCAGGTCAGGACGAGGGCGCGGCGGGCGTCGTGGCCGGCGCGCAGGCGCAGGGCGTATCCGGCGGGTGCTCCGGCGGCTTCCTGTTCCTCCAGGCGGATGCCGTGTGCGGCGAGTTCGTGGCCGTAGGCGTTCTCGGGGCTCGGGCCGCAGTCGAAGGCGAGCAGGCCGCCGGCCCGCGGCCCCAGGGTGCGGGCGGTGGCGGGTGAGGCGGGGGTGGTCCATTCGTAGGCGGACAGGTCCATCACCACATCGCGCAGGGTGCGCAGCAGGTGGGGCAGGGTGAGCGCCGGGTCGACGGTGAGGTTCAGCGGCAGGGTGTTCTCGAAGGGGCCGGGGATGCCCTCGATGCCGTCCAGGAGCAGGCTTCGGCCGGGGAAGTCCAGGCCGAAGCCCACGGCCGCGGGCGCGGGGGCGGTGTCGCGGGCGCGGTAGAGGAGCAGGGCCCACACCGCCTGCGACGTCATGGAAGCCGCAGACCTGGCCCCGGGCGTCGTACTCGTACTGACGCCGCCACCCGTACGCGACTGCCCCGTTCGCCCGGCCCTCCTGG
>NZ_JBSFZS010000294.1:0-3979 GCF_053600395.1 Streptomyces sp. NPDC005070
GCCACGTCGACTGTTCGCCGACCGCGGCTACGACTACGACAAATACCGCCGTCTCCTCCGGGCCTGCGGCATCACACCGAAGATCGCCACCAAAGGCACCCCTCATGGTTCCGGACCGGGCAAGACCCGTTGGGTCGTCGAGCAAACCATCGCCTGGCTCCATCAGTTCAAACGACTCCGGATCCGCTACGAGATACGCGCCGACCTCCACCTCGCACTGCTCCAACTCGCCTGCAGCATCATCTGCTTGCGACGACTCCGCACCTCAATCTGAAACGATCAGTAAGTCAGCCGGGCGCCTCTCACCGAGATCGCGACCGGCTTGTCGAGGCGCTGCTGCACCGAATGTTCGATGACGCCGGGCCGGTGATCGTGGTCAACGGGCGCGGCGGCGACGATGGCATCGACGTGCAGGTCACCACTGAGGTCGGTCTGCGGACCTTCCAGCTGAAGTACCACCCGGATGGCTTCCCCGGTTCACTCAAGGGCCGCCGCGCTTCGATCAAGAAGTCGTTCAACCGGGCCATGGCCCACAAGCTGGATGAGCGCGCCCTTTTCCCCGGCCGCGGCCGTATCACCCATCCCGCCTGTCTCTTACTCCTTCACTCCAGGCGGGACAATCACCTGATATCGGCGCTGGGACTGCTCATGCAAACCAACCGGCCGTTGTCAAAACTCCACGTGCTGACGCATCCACGTCGAAAAATCAATACCGACAAACCGATACAGCTCAACAGGTCTACGCGGTCGGGGCCTGAACGGAGGGGCGGGTCGGGAAGCCCACTGCGTCCGGACGCGATGCTGTCACCTTGGCCTTTCCCCATGAAAACTTGCCGCCCGGGTCCCGCGTCTGGGATCTTGTCCGGGGCGGCGATCTCAAGCAACGCGCTCAGCTGTCGGCACCACTCGCCTCGACCCCACCCCAGGCCTACTGGTGGAGCCGTGGCCAAGCCGCGAGCAGCGGATCTTCGGACCGTCCATGGCCATACGAAGAAGGAGAAATAGCGTGAACACCGAAAAGGTTACGGCTCGACGTCTTACAGCCGAGGAAGTCTCAGAATTGGGCCCCCAGGAGGAAATCTTCGTCTCGGCAGAGCTGGACGATCTTTCTCTCGACTGCTACGCTCCGGCCTTTCTCACGAAGCCGGGAAAGTATTTCGATGGAGGATCCTTCATCGCAAGGACAATTTTCGGTAAGGAAATTCATGTTCTTCCGAGCAACGTTGAAGAGCGTGGGATCTGGGTTGCCGACGAGGCTGGGGAAGAAATCGAGGTTCTCCAGAGTGCCGGCGTCCTCCTGAACCTCGCTCTCTTCGTGCCCAACGGGAACAAGGAATCTCTGGAGTCGCTCTACACCGCAGCAAGAGAAGCGTTCGGCGCGGGAATCGTTCAGCGCTGGAACGAGGAAGTCGTGGCGGTGCCGGACGTCAAGGTCGACCTGTTCGAAGAGCCGGCCCGCGGGCGAAAGACCACGAGCAGCCAGAACCGCGACCGCCGCGCCTTGGACATCTACCCCACCCGAGTGCGGTTCATAGAGCCCAGCGCGGGCTGGAAGTTCATCGTCGAACCGCACCAGGAAACCATCGACGACACCCCGACGATCTGAGCTGACAGCAGCCCGGAGAAGGTACGCCGACGGCGGTGAGGACCAGGCGCTGGAGCTCGGCCGGCTCCAGCGCTTCGGCTTCCCACTGGACCGGGTGACGAGGGTCGAAGCCGTAGCGGCGGGCGAAGGCCGGCCACCCCGGGTCGCCGTGCTTGCCCTCGGTTGCGGGCAGCTCGTAGGCGACCGCCTGATGGTAGGTCAGCAGCACCCGCTCGGCCCGGCTCCGGCATCCCGTACGGGCCACCCAGTCCCGTTCGATGTCCTCGCCGGAGCAGTCGAAGTCACCGACCACGGCAAGAACTGCTTCGCGCTGCCCCGGGTGACGCGGACGACGTCGGGCCAGGCCGCGGCCGAACTGCTCACGCAGGCCGGCCGCGACGGACGACTTCCTTGAGCCGCTGTTGCCGCAGACCACAACCAGCCGGGTTTTTCGGTGGCCACCACCAGGGCCCTCACGTCAATTCTTCTTTGGCGACCCCGGACTCGCGCAGTACCTGCGCCCTGGAGAGAACGGCACCCACGCCGGGCGTGGCCGCTTCGGAGCGAGCGGAGCGGCCGCGGCCGGCGTGATGGTCGGCGGGCCAGAACGGGCGTGGGCCCGGTGAGCGTCAGCGGGCCGTGCCGAAGTCCTGCGTCCAGTAGTTGCCGGGCTGCGCCACCCCCACACCGATCTCCTTGAAGCCGCAGTCCAGGATGTTGCGCTTGTGGCCGGCGCTGGCCATCCAGCCCGCCATGACCTGCTCGGGCGTGGAGTACCCGTACGCGACGTTCTCGCCGTAGGTGCTCCAGAGGTAGCCCGCGCGCGTGATCCGCTGTCCAGGGTCGGACCCGTCGGACCCGGTGTGCGACATGGTGTTGTGGCTCGCCATGTCCGCGCTGTGGGCCTGGGCGGCCTGCGAGAGCCTCGCGTTCAGGGCGAGCGGGGAGCAACCGACCTTGGCGCGCTCGCTGTTGACCAGGGCGACCACGCGGGCGACGGCGGCGGACGCGGGGGTCGCCGTGCCTGCGGCGGGAGCCGTGATGGTGGGCGGTTTCGGTGCGGCGGTCGTCGAGGGGGGCACGGCGGTCGGTTTCGGCGCGGCGGCGGTCCTCGTCGGGGCGGGCGGGGTGGTCGCCTTCGAGACGGGCGCCTTGGGCTTCTCCGGGGCGGGCGCCACAGTCCTGGGAGAGGTCGTCTCCGAGGCCGAGGGCGAAGCCGTCGCCGTGTGCTTCGCGGTCCGGACGTCCCGCCTCCGGTGCCCGTCCCAGGAAGCCTTCCTCCCGTCCGTCCGGTGTCCGTCCCAGGACGCCTTCTTCCCGTCCGTCCAGGGACCGCTGGACGTGGCGGTGATGGCCTCGGCTCCTTCGTCGCCCATGCACGCCATGGCGGCCGACGGCACCGCCACTGCGCCCATCGCCAGGACGGCGACGACTATGGGCCGGCGGCGCGTCTTCCTGCCGTGCTTCCGGTGGTTCCTCATGCGGACCTCGTTCGGTCGACTCTCCTTGCGCCTCCGGCGGGCTCGGTTTCGCACAGACACTGCGCTTGACCTGTGGGGACGCCTTGCAGGGCCGTCATTGTTAAAAGCTGCGGGAGGGCACGACAACGGGGGCTTCCACTACCTCGCCTAGTAGGCGAGGGCACCCTTGAATCCGGCCCGGGATTGTGCCGGGCCGCCTCGCCGGACGCCGACGGCGCCTCACACTTCGTCAGAAGGGCGGCAGAGGCGGTCCGGCAGCTCGAGGCCGGTGACCCGGGCCGGTGACCCCGGCCGAGATGCCGTGTATGCCTGATTCCATATGCCAGATCCGCCTATATCTGCCACACCCCACGTACTATCGCGGCCCGTTGATGAGGACCGGGCACGTGAGGGATGTCACTGACTTTCCCCACAACCCTTTCAGTGCCCGGCGTGCGGGGGGGGTGCCCCTATCTCTTTGGTCAGGCGATGGGGCGTTGTTTCAGGTGGTGGGTGTTGGGTCGATGCTGGTGTGTGAGCAGATCCAGCCCGCGGGGGCGTCGGCGGCGCGGACTGCCTCGTAGATGTGGTGGTCACGCCCTGCGCGCCTGCCGGAGGCGCGGAGCGGTGTGGGAGGTGTTCCGTCGGGGCTGAGCTGCACGATCTTGGTTTGGCCGTTGAAGGGACCTCCGACGACTTTGATGCCGAGGGTGTTGCTGACCACTTCGCCGGCGAGCCAGCGGGGTCTGCCGCACGATCGGGTGACTGGCGCTGCAGCGGGCCGCCCGCGCGCTGGCCGAGTTCCAGGTCGAGGGCATGGCGACGGCGATCCCCTTCCACCGCGCGGTGGTCGAGGACCCGGCGTTCGCCCCCGAACTGACCGGCTCGGAGGACCCGTTCACGGTCCACACCCGCTGGATCGAGACCGAGTTCG
>NZ_JBSFZS010000295.1:0-3972 GCF_053600395.1 Streptomyces sp. NPDC005070
GTCGCCGATCTCTCTCTGGCCGAGTTCGGCCGCAAGGAGATCACCCTCGCCGAGCACGAGATGCCCGGCCTGATGTCGATCCGCAGGGAGTACGCGAGGGGCTGCGCCTCGGCGTACCGCGGCTGCCGCTTCCCTTGCCGCAGGACACGAACCGGCGATGCCGGTCGGCGCGGTGGCCGGTGGATTTCCGAGTCTCTCCAGGACAGGAGCCACCGACCCGGAACCAGAGTGCCCTGAGATACGGGTGGGGCGGGAGCGGTTCGCCGTCATGTCATCGCCTTGTAAGGAACCCCACACCCGACACGCCGCCCTCCGGCGCGTGCGACGGGCCTTCAAGAAGTGAACCGCCGGGCACCGCGGAGGCGGGAGACATCAGGCAGGTGAACACCCTTTCCGTGGAGTCGAGTTCAAGCGCCCTCCATCCGCGAACCTTCAACTCCTCGTGTTTGAACGTGATTTGACGGCGTTCTTTGTTTCATGTCTTGACGTCTTTGGTGCAGACCTTTAGGTTCACCGATCGCCCCACCTCCACGCATGCATTCTGTGTTCACGGACATGAACCCCCCACCCAGTTCAGGAGTGTCCCGCATGTCCAGATTCCCCCTGCCCGGATCCCGAAGAGACTCCGGGCGCCATCGAACGGCCAGGCTGCTGACGGTGACCGCGCTCGTGGCGACGACGATGTCGGGTCTGACGGCCACGGCGCAGGGCGCCGCCGCCCCGGACACCGCACTCGCGCAGGCCGCCGCGGTGCCGGCCGGCTGGGCCACCGTGGTCAACGCGGGCAGCGGCAAGTGCGTCGACGCCCGCGCCGCGGGAACGGCCGACGGCACGGCGGTCCAGCAGTACGCCTGCAACGGCAGCCAGGCCCAGCAGTGGCGGTTCGCCGCCACGTCGAGCGGGTACTCCCAGGCCGACAACCGGGCCGACACCACCAAGGCCTGGGACGTCACCGACGTCTCGACAGCGGACGGCGCGCCCGTCCAGCTCTGGACGTACGGCGGCGGCACCAACCAGCAGTGGCAGGCAGTCGCGGAGGCCGGCGGCACCTACCACTTCGTCAACCGGGGCAGCGGCAAGTGCCTCGACGTGCCCGGCGCCTCCACCGCCGACAGCACCCAGCTCCAGCAGTTCACCTGCAACGGCACGGCGGCGCAGTCCTTCTATGTCAACGCGGTGGACACGCAACAGCCGCCCGGGACACCGGACCTGGGCCCGAACGTCACCGTCTTCGACCCGTCGACCCCTGCCGCGACGATCCAGAGCAGCCTCGACGCAGCCTTCTCCCAGCAGCAGACCAACCAGTTCGGCACCGCCCGCAAGGCCTTCCTCTTCAAGCCCGGCACCTACGGCGCCGACGCGAACGTCGGCTTCTACACCCAGGTCGCGGGCCTCGGCCTGTCCCCGGACGACGTCAGCATCCGGGGCGCGGTGCACGCGGAGGCGGACTGGTTCCAGGGCAACGCGACCCAGAACTTCTGGCGTTCGGCGGAGAACCTGTCGGTCACCCCCACGTCCGGGACGGACCGCTGGGCGGTGTCACAGGCGGCGCCCTACCGGCGCATGCATCTGCGCGGCAACCTGGCACTGGACGACGGCGGCTGGTCCAGCGGCGGCTACATGGCCGACACGAAGATCGACGGTCAGGTGAACTCCGGTTCGCAGCAGCAGTGGCTGTCGCGCAACACCGAATGGTCGAACTGGACCGGCTCCAACTGGAACATGGTCTTCGTCGGCGCCAGGAACGCCCCCGCGAACAGCTTCCCGAACCCCCCGTACACGACGGTGGGCCAGACACCGGTCTCCCGCGAGAAGCCCTTCCTGTACGTCGACACGGCGGGCGCCTGGAAGGTGTTCGTCCCGTCCGTACGCACCAACTCCACCGGCACGAGCTGGAGTTCGGGTACTCCGGCGGGCACGTCCCTGCCGCTGTCCGACTTCTTCGTCGTGAAACCGGGCGCGACGGCGGCCCAGATGAACGACGCGCTGGCCCAGGGCAAGAACCTGCTGGTGACGCCGGGTGTCTACCACCTCGACCAGACACTCAGGGTCACCCGGGCCGACACCGTGGTCCTGGGACTCGGTCTCGCCACCCTCGTCCCCGACAACGGCATCACCGCCATGACGGTCGCCGACGTGGACGGCGTCCAGCTCGCCGGACTGCTGATCGACGCGGGCACCACCAACTCCGCGCAGCTGCTGGAGATGGGCCCGAGCGGCTCCTCGGCGGACCACGGCGCCGACCCGAGTTCCCTGCACGACGTGTTCTTCCGCGTCGGCGGCGCGGGCGTCGGCAAGGCCACCACCAGCCTGACCGTCAACAGCGACGACGTCATCGGCGACCACCTGTGGCTGTGGCGCGCGGACCACGGCAGCGGAGTCGGCTGGACCAGCAACACGGCCGACACCGGGCTGGTCGTGAACGGCGACGACGTGACCATGTACGGCCTGTTCGTCGAGCACTACCAGAAGTACCAGACCATCTGGAACGGCAACGGCGGCCGCACGTACTTCTACCAGAACGAGATGCCCTACGACCCGCCCGGCCAGGCGGCGTGGATGAACGGTTCGACACAGGGCTACGCCGCCTACAAGGTCGCGCCCTCGGTCACCAGCCACGAGGTGTACGGGTTCGGCAGCTACTGCTACTTCAACGTCAGCCCCGCTGTCACCGCCGAGCGCGCCATCGAGGCACCGAACAACGCCGGTGTGCGCTTCAAGGACATGGTGACCGTCTCGCTCGGCGGTACGGGCACCATCCGGCACGTCGTCAACGACCGGGGCGGGCCGTCCAACTCCTCGACCAACGTCGCCGACCTCGTCAGCTACCCGTGAACACCCCTGACACGTACGGGAAGGAGAACCGGATGCGCATCAGCCAGTCCCTGCCGGCGCGCGGGGTCCTGCGGGTCCTCGTCCTGCTGGCGACCCTGCTCGGCCTCGCGGCACCGCCGGCCGCCCACGCGAGCACCACGGCGGCCCCGTTCAAGGTGCTCGCCCTCTACAACGGCACCTGGGACGCGGCCCACATCAGCTTCGTCCACGAGGCCAACGACTGGTTCCCCGGACAGGCCGCGGCGAACGGCTTCACCTACACGGCCAGCAACAACTGGGACCTGCTGAGCAACGGCGGCGTGAACGCGTACCAAGTCGTCCTGTTTCTCGACGACCTACCGCAGACGGCCGCGCAACGCGCCGGATTCGAGCAGTACATGCGCGGTGGCGGCGGCTGGATGGGCTTCCATGTCTCCGCCTTCACCACCGACGCGCAGAGCTGGCCCTGGTACCACAACCAGTTCCTGGGCAGCGGGAACTTCACGTCCAACACCTGGGGACCGACGACCGCCGTCCTGAAGGTCGAGGACCGGACGCATCCCTCGACCGTGAACCTGCCCGCCACCTTCACCTCGTCGGTCAGCGAGTGGTACGGCTGGTCCAACGACCTGCGGCAGAACCCGGACATCCGCGTCCTCGCCTCGGTCGACCCCAGCAGCTTCCCGCTGGGAACCGACCCGAACCAGACCTGGTACAGCGGCTATTACCCGGTCGTGTGGACCAACACGAAGTACCGGATGCTGTACGCGAACTTCGGCCACAACGCGATGGACTACGCGACGAACACCACGCTGTCGTCGACGTTCGCGAGCGCGGCGCAGAACCGGTTCCTGCTGGACGGGCTCAAGTGGCTCGGCGGGACGGGCACGTCGGTACCGCCGGCGGACCCCGTCTCCGAGACCGCCTGGTACTCCCTGGCCAACTCCGGCAACGGCACCTGCGTGGACGCCCGTTCGGCCGGGACGGCGAACGGGACCGCGCTCCAGCAGTACGCCTGCAACGGCACACAGGCCCAGCAGTTCCAGTTCCGTCCGACGGACAGCGGCTACACGCGGATCACGCTGCGACTGGATCCGCAGCAGGTCGTCGATGTCACCGACCGCTCGACGGCCGACAACGCCCCGCTGCAACTGTGGA
>NZ_JBSFZS010000296.1:0-3971 GCF_053600395.1 Streptomyces sp. NPDC005070
CCGACGAGGTCGCGGGGTGTTTCGGCGGTGGGGCGCTGGGGCTGGGCGTCGGCGTCGTCGAAGGTCAGCTCCTCGAACACCTTCGTGGCCTTCTGCAGGCTGCTGTAGAACTTCGTCCGGCGCTCCTGGACGCGCAGTTCGGGGTCGGCCTCCACGGTCTCGACGACGAGGTTCTTCATCGTGTCGTAGGCCTCGGTGGCCCACTCGCCCGCGTTCTCGCCCTCGTCGAGCTCGTCGAGGAGGGACAGATGCCGCTCGGCCTCGGAGCGCAGCTCCGCCGGAGCGTCCAGGGTCTGTCCGGCCGGCGTCCTGATCTGGCCCTTCTCCGCGATCTGGCGCACGTATCCGATGCGGTCGGCCGCCCTGTTCTCGGTGGCGACCGCCTTCTTCAGCTCGTCCGTGCGGGCGATGTCACGGGCCAACTCGGTCTGGAGCGCGGGGTCTTCCTTCACCCGGTCCAGGAGCGCGGCCCGCGCCGCCTTCGCCGTCGAGGGGTCGGCGAGGATCGCGGCCCGCAGCGCGGTGGGGTTCTCGGCCACCTCCAGGGCCTTGGTGGGACGGATGCCCTCGGCCTCGGCGGCCTCGGTGATGGCGGCGCCACGCTCCGAGGCGGCGCTTGAGCGGGAGGCGTAATAGGCCGACCAGGCCTCCCCGTCCGGCAGTTCGACGTCCGCGCCGGGAATCAGGATCTCGAAGTGGGGTACCAGGCCGTCGTCGGCGGCCCTGTCCCAGGCCTTGTAGTAGCGCATGACCCGCTCGGGCGAGCATCCGGCCAGCTCCGCGAACTCCTTCGCGGACACCTTTCGCGTGTCCTCGGCCGGCTGTCCGCCGGGACGGACGCTGCGCGCCACCTTGAGCGCGAAGGCCCAGCCACCGTTGCGCGCGTAGGCGCCGAAGTCGTGCGCGTCGCGCTCGATGAGGTCCGGAACGCCGGTCTGCTCGGCGGCGTCTTCGGATGAGGTGATGGCTGCTGTCACCGGGAACTCTCCTGGGGTGGTGGGGCGTTGATGTCACGGAGGATGAAGCTATGGCCTAAGGTCTGCGTGGAATCAAGGTGACACTCGGAGACCCCGCGGCCCAGCGGACACCCCAGTAAATCCGAAATGTGCAAGCCCAGAAACGACGCGATGTGATGACCTTCACCCCGATGTGGCAGAAAGTGATGAATTCCTTACGGCTGTGTCACGTACGGGTGTGTATTGGCCATCGCGCGACCGCGGGAGGATCTTTCGTGCGACCGTTCACTCTCAACTACGCCCGGCCCTCAGGGCAGTCGGCCGCAATACCCCCGTACCACTTCGACGTGTCCCTGCAACTGAACGTGCTGCCCGACGGCAGACCGGCCGTCAGCGATCGCGCGTTGCTGATGGCGACCGGCACCACGACCTCGACGGCCGGTTCTCAGACGCACTTCGACGACTGACGGATGCCGCGCGCATGACGGTTCTCATACTCACGGCCGAACAGGACGTCACCGCCGACATGGTGGTGGCCAGACTGCATGAGCGGGGCGTGCCCATGGTGCGCCTCGATCCCGCCGACCTGCCCGGCAAGGCGGTGCTGTCCGCCGACTACGCCCACGGTGACTTCGACGGCTATCTGTCGGTCAACGGCCATGTGCTCAGCATGGGAGGCCTGCGCTCCGTGTGGGTGCGCAGACCGGGAGAGCCGGCGGCCCATGCCGCCGAACCCTCCGCATGGCTCACCGCCGAGACCAGGCAGGCCCTGTTCGGCATGCTCTACTCCGCCTCGACCCGCTGGATGAACCACCCGCGCCGCGCCGAGCAGGCCCGGCACAAGCCCTGGCAGCTAAGGGTGGCTCACAGCAGCAAGTTCGCCGTCCCGCCCACGGTCATCACGACCGCTCCCCGGGTGGCCGAGCAGTTCGTCCAGGAACACGGGGACGTGGTGGTGAAATCGGCCTCGGGGCCGCCGCCGGGCCAGCCTCCGGCGGCCCTGCCCACGACGCTGGTCGGACCCGGCACGGACTTCTCCGGAGTCGCGGCCGGACCCGCCCTCCTGCAGCGCTACATCCCCAAACGCGCCGACATCCGGCTCACCGGCATCGGCACCCGGCTGTTCGCCGCCCGGAAGGCCGCCGAGCCCGGTCAGGTCGACGGCCGGTTCGGCGAGACGGAGAACGGCTGGGAACCCACACCCGTGCCCCACCGCATCGCCCGTTCGGTCCACGACTACCTCGCCTTCACCGGACTCGCCTACGCGGCCTTCGACTTCGCCGAGGACGCCGACGGCATCTGGTGGTTCCTGGAGTGCAACCAGGGAGGCCAGTTCGGCTTCATCGAGCTGGAGACCGGACAGCCGATCGCCGACGAGGTCGCCGTGTGGCTGGCGCAGCGAAGGCCCGGCCTCCGCATCCCGGAAGGACACTGACATGAGTAATCGGTGACGGCCGGTCACTCCGTGCCGCGATGAGCGGGCAGGGCATGCCCAGGCCGATCAGCAGACTGCTGCCGATCACGACCGGCGTCCAGGGAGTCGCCCGCGCCAGTGCGCCGAGGGCGAAGAGGGCGAGTCCGGCCGTCGAGAACGTGCGCACGGACATCCGGCGCGTCAGCGCACCGGCCGCCAGCCCGCTGACCACCGATCCGAGCCCCTGGACCGAGGTGAGCACACCCGCGAAGGCCGGGGACCGGTGGAGTCCGGCGTCGAGCAGCGCGTACGTGGCCGTGCTGCTGACACCGGCCAGCATCATGGTCGTTCCGCTGGCGACGACCAGCGGACGCAGTACCGGATGCCGCCGCAAGTAGCGGGCGCCTTCGGTGGTTTCGGCGGTCCACGTCCGTCCGGCGCGGGCCGCGGGCGCGGCTTCTCGTACCCGGATCAGCCTGAACGCGACCGCGGCCAGGACGAAGGTGACCGCGTCCAGCAGTGCCACGGCCGGGCCGCCGAACGCGGTGAACAGGCTCGCGCCGGCCAGCGGGGCGAGCAGCTTCATGCTCTCGATGGCGGTGAGTACCAGACCGTTGAAGTCACCGCGCAGCTCGGCCGGCACAGCCGCCGCCACGAGGGCGGTCTCGGCCGCGTCCGTGAGCACCATGCCCGCTCCGACCAGGGTCAGCGCGGCGAACAGCAGCCAGACGTGGTCCTCGGAACGCACGAGGAGCGGCGCTGTCATGACGGCCGCCAGGACCAGATTGGTGGCGACCAGCAGCGGCCGGCGCCGCACCCGGTCCGCCACGGTGCCGATCACGGGTCCCGCGAAGGTCGGCGCCCAGACGCAGAAGCCGACCAGGGCGGCAAGGCTGTTGGAGCCGGTGAGCGTCTTGACCCAGATTCCGGCGGCCAGCGACATGGCCGAGCTGCCGAAGCCGGAGACGATCACTCCGCCCAGATAGAGACCCGCGTTGCGGTCCCGGAAGACCTTCAGCGTGTTCCAGCCCATGCCCTCACCCTTCCGTGTGACCGCCGCAGGGCCGGCGCGGTGCGGCGCGCTTGCGGGAGCGGGCACAACCTACCCCCAATCATTTGCTTGGTGGTAGTCGGTTCAGGGTGCCGGTGTGCGCTTTACTGGCTCGCGTGACCGATACCGATCCCGTGCTGCGCGCGCTCGCCCATCCGTTGCGGCTGCGGATGCTCAGCCTCATGTGGCCGGGGCCGATGTCTGCCGCCGAGCTCGCCCGCGAGCTGGACATCTCGCACGCGCTGGCCAGCCAGCATCTGCGGCGCCTGGACGCGGTGGGGCTGGTCGTGCTGGCCGAGGAACGCACCCGCCGCGGCGGCAGGGAGCGCCGCTACCGCACCGTCCAGGGCACGCCGCTGTCCGACCAGCACGAGGGGACCCCGATGCTGGCCGAAACCATGGCGCACACCCTCCGGGAACGGGCCAGGCGGCGTGCCGAGGGGAGCGAGGGCGTGACCGTGGACGCCGAACTGTGGGTGGATCCCGGGACTTGGGAGACCGTCCGACAGCGGCTCGCGGAACTCGCCACCGAACTCCACGAAGCGGCCCG
>NZ_JBSFZS010000297.1:0-3970 GCF_053600395.1 Streptomyces sp. NPDC005070
CGGGTGTGGCTATTCTGGGTTGTGAAGGAGAAAAGCGTACCCACGGCTATGGGGTGTTAGTCAAGCGCGAAGCAGCTCCCGGTGAGGGAGCTCAGTACGGGGGGTTTGCGGTGGGCGGGGCCCGGCCGGGTGCGGGTGCGTGCGGCGGGCCGGTCGGGTGCGGGGGGCGCGGTGGTGGTGGGCGGGCTGAGCTGGGTCATCGGCGGGCCTCCGCCTCGTCCTTGCGGGTGCGCCTGAGGTAGCCGAGCATCCCGACCAGCAGGACGAGCATGAGCAGCATGGTTAGCGCGGATCCGAGCGGCCAGTTCTGGCCCTGGAAGAACTTGTCCTGGATGAGGTTGCCGATCATGATCTGGTCCGGTCCGCCCATCAGTTGCGCGCTGACGAAGTCGCCCATGGCGGGCAGGAAGACGAGGACCAGTCCGGCCGCCGCGCCCTGTCGGGTGGCGGGCAGGGTGACGTGGAGGAAGGTCCGCACGGGGCCGCCGTAGAGGTCGCGGCCGGCCTCGATGAGGGAGACGTCGAGCCGCTCCAGGGCCGCGTACAGCGGGATGATCATGAAGACGACGAATCCGTAGACGAGTCCCGCGATCACGCCGACGCCGGTGTTGAGGATCTTCGTGTCGTCGTCCGCCAGTCCCACGGCGCGCAGGGCCCGCAGCAACGGTCCGTCGTCGGACAGGACCACCGACCAGCCGTACATGCGGACGAGATAGTTGGCGAAGAACGGCACGACGATCGCGGCGATGAGCGCGTGTTTCCAGCGGCCGCCGTGCAGGGCGATGGTGTACGCCACCGGGTAGGCGATCAGCAGGCAGATCACGCAGGTCAGCAGGGCGTAGCCGAGGGAGCGTGCCAGTACCTCGGTGTAGGCGGGGTCGGCCAGGGCGCGGATGCTGGAGAGGTCGAACCCGAAGCGGGGGTTGCCGAGCTCGTCGGTGGTGCCGACGGTGAGGACGGCGACCAGCACCAGGGAGGCGATCAGGAACCCGGTCATCCAGAGGGTGCCGGGGAGCATGAACCAGGTCCACATGCGGGTGCCGGTGGCGTCCGGGCCGCGGCGGGGGCGCGAGGGGTGACGCGTCGGTGCCATGTCTCAGCCCGCCTTCACATGGGTCCAGGCGGTGTCGCGCGCGTCCTCGGCCGCGTGGCTCCCGTTACGGAAGAACAGGTCGGCCTTGAGGTCGGCCTCGGTGACGAGGCACTCGGGGAAGGGTTTGACGAGTTCGGCGTAGATCTTCTCGGAGCCGGCCACCGGCATGGGGTAGCCGATGTACTCGATGTTCTTCTTCACGTTCTCCGGCCGGAGCATGTAGTCGATGAACAGCATCGCGGTGCCGGGGTGCGCGGCGTTCCAGGGGATGGCGTAGCAGTCGGAGTTGATCGGTGTCCCCTCCTCGGGCGCCTGGAAGCCGAACACGGAGGGGTCCTTGGCCTGGTTGAGCATGGCGGCCATGTCGCCGCTCCAGGCCTGGGTCATGACGGCGTTCCCGTTGAGCAGGTTGTTGTAGCTGTCGCTGGAGAAGCCGCGCAGCCGTGGGCGCAGAGTGCCCAGCAGCCCGGTGATGCGGTCGAGGTCGCCCGGGTCGCCGGTGCTGACGTCGAGGCCGAGTTCCAGGGCTCCCATGCCGAGGACCTCGTCACGGTCGTCCAGCAGGAAGACCTTGCCCCTGGCCCGGTCGCTCCACAGGTCCTTCCAGGATCCGGTCAGCTCGCCGATCCGGTCGCGCCGCCAGCCGATGCCGGTCTTGTAGGCGGTGAAGGGGACGGTGTGCGCGGAGCCGGGGTCGTACCAGGGGTCGGCGAAGTAGGAGTGGGCGCCGAACACGTCCTTGGCGTGGCTGAGCTGCGTGTGGTCGATCCGGCGCAGCCGGCCGCCGCGGGCCAGCCGCTGGGCCCATTTGGCGCTGGGGAAGATGATGTCGTAGCGGTTGCCCGCGTTGAGCTTGGCGACCATGCCTTCCATCGAGTCGAAGTTCGACTGGACGACGCTGACGCCGTACTCCTTCTCGAACCCCTTGAAGACGGACGGGTCGACGTAGTCGGCCCAGTTGAAGTAGACGAGATCGCCGTCGACGCGTGCGCGGACCGGGGCCAGGTCCTTGTCGTCGGGTGTTCTGGCGGGCATGAACCCGCAGCCTCCGACCGCGGCGCCCAGCAGGCCGCCGGCGCCCGCCCGCAGCAGGGCGCGTCGGGTCGGTGGTGGTACCTCGGGGGACATGGAGCGTCCTCTCCGTCGAGGAACGGCACGACAGTCCAGGGCGGGACCGGCTGGTCGGCTCACGGAGGCCCTGTGACTCCGTAGTGAAGACCGGTCTGGAAAGGGTACGGACGTGCGTCAGCGGTGCCGGGGTAAGCCGGCCGGGAGGAGTGCGACGCGCCGGTGGGGCAGGGCCGCGGGACGGCGGGGCGTCATCGGCCGTCCTCCTCCAGGTCGCGGCGGATCCGGCGGGCGAACCAGCCGACCGCTGCCTCGCGGTGCGAGAGCGGGCCGGGCTCGAACCCCGGCGTGGACAGGCCGGCCTGTACGCGTTCGACCAGCTCGGCGTCCTCGTCGTTGGTGACCCAGCCGATGTGGATGTTGAGCCGCCGGGCGATCCTGGTGCGCAGGCTCTCCCCGTGCCGGGTGTAGAAGGCGCCCGGAATCGCCGCCCGGTCCTGGGCGGTGGGGAGGGCGGTCCACGCGAGCACGTGGTCAGGGTAGAAGTCGATGAGCGTGTTGGGGTAGATCACGGCGTATCGCCAGACCCGCCGGTCGGCCTCGGTCAGCCCGGGCATCGGGGTGGCGAGCCGCTGGTAGAGGCGTTCCGTCCAGTTCGATGAGGGCTTGTCCCGCAGCGGTGACTCGAACAGGACGTAGTGCTCCTGGACGTCCACCGTGTACGCCTGGTAGTCGAGCAGTCGCATCAGCGCGGGGTGGGCGACGGGGACGTGGTAGCCCTCCAGATAGTTGTCGACGATCACCTTCCAGTTGGCGTTCTGCTGTTCACCGGCGGTGACGTCGTGGATGCGGTGCTTGCCGACCGGTGTGAGGCCGGGTCCCGCGTAGTGGCCGACGGCCTCGGCGAGCCCGGCGCAGGTCTCGGCGAGCGGGGTGGCCTCCAGGTCGAGGTTGACGAAGACGAAGCCGAGGAAGGACTCCACGTTGACCGGGTGCAGTCCGAGCCGGGGCTTGTCCAGGCAGGGGATCCGGCGCGCCTCGGGGGCGCCGACGAGGCGTCCGTCGAGTTTGTAGGTCCAGCCGTGGTACGGGCAGCGGATCGCCTTGCCCTCCGGCTCCGGGCCGGTGACCAGGCGGGTTCCGCGGTGGCGGCAGACGTTGAGGTGGGCGGCGAGGCCACCGTCCTCGGTGCGCACGACCAGGACCTCCCGGCCGGCGGCGGTGGCCGTCAGCCGGGCGCCCGGGCCGGGGAGGTCGGACTCGTGGCAGACGAGCTGCCAGGCCTTGGCGAAGACGCGTTCGGTCTCCGCGGCCGCGACGGCCGGATCCGTGTAGTAGCGGGCGGGCAGGGCCTCGCCGGGGTGATCGGGGGTCTCGCTCGGCGGACCGGGCGGCGCGGTGGCCGTCCGGGTGGTCGAGGGGTTCATGAAGTCCTCCTCCGCGCCGCGCGGGGCGGCGATGGGCGGTGAGGCTGTGACCGGGATGGGCCGCGGGTTCCCCATGGGAATCTGCGGGATCCGGCTGACTAATTGGTTAGTCAGACTGAGACCGGCGCGGTGACAAGTCAAGGCTTGTGGGCTGACTAATTAGTTAGTTAGTCTCGCTGCAGACGGACGGGCCGACCCCGCAGGGACAGCGGTGGGTCGTCCCGGCCGCCCGCGGACCACCGATCCGCGCAGCCCGGCCCTCCCGATCAGGACAGCCGCACGTCACGCGGTACACGGCCCCGGCCGGTACTCCGCACGGCTCCCCGCCACGCACAGCGAGCGGTGGAGCATCCCCCGTCACGCCGTCGCCGCGCCTCCCCGC